>CAVKTW010000001.1:0-9872 GCA_963659085.1 Candidatus Methanomethylophilaceae archaeon
GCACGAAGCACCTTGATTTTGATATAATACGGAGCATGAGGATTTCCGTCGTCATTCCCGTCTACAACGTCGAGCGCACCTTGACGCGATGCTTGGAGTCCGTCGTCGCGGCGGCGCGGGAGGCGTGGACGGCCGGCCACGCGGTCGAGATCCTCTGCGTGGACGACGGCTCGACCGATTCAAGCGCGGCGATCCTGAAAACCTTCGCCGACAAAATCCGCGCGGCCGCCGACCCGCGTTTGTCCCTCGCCGTCATCACCAAGGCGAACGGCGGCCTCGGCTCGGCGCGGAACGCGGGCCTCGACGCGATGACGGGCGATTTCGTCACCTTCGTCGATTCCGATGACTACATTTTGCCGCACACGCTCGCGACCTTCGCCGCCGTCGCGGAGGCGTCGGGCGCCGCGCTCGTCGTCTCGGCGTCGTTCCTGAAGGACGACCACCCCGCCCCGACACCACCGCCCGCGCCGCCGCGCTGGCAAATTCTCCCCGCGCCGAAGATCGCGGGGCGGAAGGTGCAGTTCTCGGCGTGGAACAAGTTTTACCGCGCCGACCTCTTCAAGGCGCGTCGCTACCCGCCGACCATCTACGAGGACTTCCCCGTCACGACGGACATCTTCTGCGCCGCGCGCGCGTTCGCCCTCGTCGAGACGCCGCTCTACGTCTACTGCCTCAACGGCGGCGCGTCGTCGCTCATCCGCTCGCCGTTCTCGGAGAGGAAACTGCGCGATTCCATCGCCGTCGTGCGCCTCGTCTGCGAGACCGCCCGGCGTCAGACGGAGAAAACCCTGCGCGACTTCGCCGTCCACCAGGCGGCGGACGGACTTTCGTCAACGGTCTCGAAAGTCTTCAAATCGCGCTCGCCCGCGCTCGCGGCGGAACTGCTCAAGGCCGTGGATCTTTTGAAGGGGGAGGCTCCGGCCGTCGTCCGCGCCCTGTCGCTCAAGGCGCGTGTCCGGCTCGGCCTCCTGCGGTTCGCGAACGGACGGTGTTCCGAAGGAAGGAGAGAGAAAAGATGAAAGAGGTTCGAGTCGGAGTCTTGGGATTTGGCACGGTGGGGGCCGGCGTCGTGGAGGGCATCCTCCGCCACCGCGAGGTCATGCGCGCGCGCTCGGGCGTCGATCTCGTCCTCGCGAAGGTCGCCGACCTCGACATCACGACGCCGCGCGGCTTCGAGGTCCCCGACGGCCTGTTGACGACGAACGCGGACGAGGTTGTCGCGAATCCCGGCATCGAGATCGTCGTCGAGACGATTGGCGGCACGGGCATCGCGAAGACGCTCGTCCTCGCCGCGCTCCGCCACGGCAAGTGCGTCGTCACCGCGAACAAGAAGCTCCTCGCCGAGCACGGGCGCGAGATCTTCGGCGCGGCCGAGGAGAACAACGTCGAGATCTACTTCGGCGCGTCCGTCGGCGGCGGCATCCCGATCATCCGCGTCCTGCGCGAGGGGCTTGTCGCGAACGAGATCGAGTCCATCCAGGGCATCCTGAACGGGACGTGCAACTACATCCTCACGCGCATGGCCCGCGAGGGCGCGGACTTCGGCGAGGTCCTCAAGGACGCGCAGCGTTTGGGCTACGCCGAGGCCGACCCGTCGCTCGACATCGACGGCTTTGACACGGCGCACAAGGCCTGCATCCTCGCGTCGCTCGCCTACGGCTTCCAGCCCGCGTTCGACGAGGTTCAGGTCGAGGGCATCCGCTCGCTCTCCGGCGTGGACGTCCGCTACGCGGCGGAGCTCGGCTATTCGATCAAGCTCCTCGCGCTCGTCGCGAAGGACGGCGACGCGGTGGAGGTGGGCGTCCACCCGACGCTCATCCCGCAGGCGCACATGCTCTCCTCCGTCAACGGGTCGTTCAACGCCGCGTGGGTCAAGGGCGACATGTCCGACGAGACGCTCTACTACGGGCGCGGCGCGGGGCGCGCGCCGACGGCGGCGACGGTCATCGCGGACGTCGTCTCGCTCGCGGAGAGCCTCGCGCAGGGGAAGCCGCGCTTCCCGCGCGCCGTCCCCGTCTACAACGAGGGGCGCGTCCGTCTGAAGGCGCCGGGCGAGATTGTCTCGAAGTTCTACGTCCGCTTCATGGTCGCCGACCGCCCCGGCGCGTTCGGGACCATCGCGACAATCCTGGGCACGCACGGCGTCTCCATCGCGGGCGCGATGCAGAAGGAGTCCGGCGAGAACGGCTTCGTTCCCGTCGTCGCGCTCCTCCACGAGGCGAAGACGGAGAACCTCGAACGCGCCCTGGGCGAGATCGTCGCGACAGGCGTCGTCGGCGCGTCGCCCGTCAAGTTGAGGATGCTCTGAGATGGCGGACGACTTGGCGAGTCTCCGCCGCGAGATCGACGCGGCCGACGACAGAATCCTCGACGCGCTCAACGCGCGGTTCGCGCTCGCGGCGCGGATGCGCGACTACAAGAAATCGCACAACCTCCCCGCCGTCGACAAGGCGCGGGAGGACGCCATCATGCGGCGCGTCCTCTCGCTCGCGCCCGCCGCCGAGCGCGACACGGTTTATGGCGTTTACGAGCGGATCTTCTCCGGCTCGCGCGGCGTCATCGAGACGGTCGCGCGTGGCGTCGCGATCCACGACGGCCAGATCCTCCTCTGCCACGCGACGGGCGGCACGTCCTCGTATCTGCCCGGCGGCCACATCGAGTTCGGCGAGACGGCGAAAGACGCGCTCGCGCGGGAGATTGAGGAGGAACTGGGTGTCGCGGCGGACGTGGGGGAGTTCCTCGGCGTCGTCGAGAACACCTTCACGCAGGCGGGCAAGCCCCACGCGGAGATCAACCTCGTCTACCGCGTCCGCGTGGACGGCTTCCCGACGGCGAGCCGCGAGGACTGGATCACGTTCTCGTGGTGTCCGCTGGACGCGCTGGACTCGGCCGACCTCCTGCCGCGCGAAATGATTCCCCTGTGCCGCGCCGTATGAAGGGCCGCCTCGCCATCCATCTCGAATACGGGGCGTTGCGCGTCCTCTGCGCGGCGTTGAACGCGCTGCCGTATCGCGTGGCGATGGCGCTCGCGCGCGCGTTCGGGAGTTTCCTCTTCCACGTCGTCCGCTTCAAGCGCGCGCGAACCCTCGCGCGGATTCGCGGGGCGTTCCCGGAAAAGTCGGCGGCCGAGGCGCGGCGCATCGCCAAGGGCTCGATCCAAAATGTCCTCATGAACGCGGTGGAGATGATGCGAGCCCCCGCGCTCTCACGCGCGTGGATGGACGCGCACGTCCGCGACGGCGCCCTTTACAAGGCGAAGCTTCAGGCTCTCGTGGACGAGGGGCGCGGCGTCGTCATCATGGTGCCGCACACGGGCAACTGGTATATGGCCGCGTGGTCGATGGCGCGGTATGGCATCAAGCTCTTCGCCTTGGCGGCGCGGCAGCGCAACCCGAAACTCAGCGACTGGATGCACCGCCACTACGGGGCGATTGACATCCTCTACCGCGACGACCGCGAGACGCTTGGCACGATCCGCGACCGCCTGCGCGAGGGACGCGCGTTCGCGATCCTGCCCGACTTGCGCGTCCGCCACAAGGATGTCCTCGTTCCCTTCCTCAACGGCGTCGCGAACGTGAGCCACTCCGGGGCGATGTTCGCCGTTCGCTGCCGCGCCCCCCTTGTCGTCGCGGCGATGGCGCGGGAGGGGAACAGCCACGTCTTCCGCCACTTGGCGACGCTCCGCGCCGACCCTGCGGCGGCGAACGCCCGTGCGGAGGCCGCGCGTCTCACGCGGGAGGCGATGCGCCTCATCGACGCGGACGTGAAGACGCACCCGCAGGATTGGTTTTGGTATAATAAGAGTTGGATCTTGGATCCCGTCAAGGACTAAAACGCAAGGAGAAAAAACATGAACGCTGCCGCCGCGCGAAAACTCATGACGCAATGCCATCAGGAACACGTCCTCGAAGGCTTTTCGTCGCTCCCGAAGAAAACCCAGGCGTCCCTCCTCAAGCAGATCGGGACGCTCGACGCGAAGAGCCTCGCGCAGTGCGCGAACGCCTTGGCGACGGGCGGCGAGACGTTCGACTCCTCGAAGGGACGCGCCCCCAAGGTCGTCACGCTCAAGGGCGCCGCCCTCCAAAAGGCCGTCGCGCGCGGCGAGAAGGAACTCCGCGCCGGGCGCGTCGCCGCGCTGCTCGTCGCGGGCGGGCAGGGCTCGCGCTTGGGCTACGACGGGCCGAAGGGCTGCTTCCCCATCGGGCCGTTGACGGACGCGCCGCTCTTCTATTTCCACGCCCGCAAGATTTTGGCGCGGTCGCGCCGCTACGGCAAGCCCATCCCGTTCTACGTCATGACGAGCGAGGCGAACAACGCCGCGACGGTCGCCTGTTTCGAGGCGCATCGCTACTTCGGCCTCGACAAGAAGGATGTCTTCTTCTTCACGCAGGGGATGTGGCCGGGGATGACGAAGGAAGGGAAGATCATCCTCGACGCGAAGGGCCACATCTTCATGAGCCCCGACGGCCACGGCGGGCTTCTCGCCGCGTTGAAGCGTTCCGGGGCACTCGACGACATGGCGAAGCGTGGCATCTCGTCCGTCTTCTTCTTCCAAGTCGACAACCCCCTCGTCGAGATCGCCGACCCCGCCTTCATCGGCTTCCACGTCTCGGAGAAGTCGGAGTATTCCCTGAAGCTCTGCGCGAAGCGCGACCCCTACGAGAAGGTGGGCATGCCCATGGTGTTCACCATCAAGGGCAAGACGCAGCACCGCATGGTGGAATACTCGGAGATGACGCCCGAGCAGTGCGAGCGCACGACATCGTCGGGCGACCTCTACTTCAAGTATGGCTCGCCCGCCATCCACGTCTTCGACCGCGCGTTCCTCGCGCGGGAGGCCGAGAAGGCGATGCCCATCCACCTCGCGTTCAAGAAGATCCCGACGCTCGTCAATGGCAAGGTCGTGAAACCCACGGAGCCCAACGGCTACAAGTTCGAGAAGTTCATCTTCGACATCCTCCCCAACGCGCGACGCGCCGCGTTCCTCGCCTTCGAGACGAAGGACGAGTTCTCGCCCGTCAAGAACGCCGAGGGGTCGGACTCGCCCGCCACGTGCCAAGCGGACATGCAGGCGAAGTGGCGCGGCTTCTTCAAGGCGGCGGGGGGCTTGATCCCGCCCGCGATGAAGATTGAGATCGACCCCGCCTACGCCTTGGACGCGCAAGACTTGTTGGAGAAGGGCGTGTTCCTCTAACCTTGGCGGGGGAGACGCTCAAATCCGAGGCCGTCTGCCTCGCGATCTCGCCGTGGTCGCGGACGAGCCACGTCGTCGCGTGGCTGACGCCGCAGGGTCGCGTCGTCACGCTCGCGCGGGGGGCGACGCGGCCGAAAAGTTTTTTCTTAGGGCAATACGACCTCAACTACACGTGCGAGATCGTCTACTACGCGCGGGCGAAGGGCGACATCCACGCGCTGCGCGAGTGCGCCCCCGTGTCGTTCCGCGACGCGCTGCGCGAGGATCACACGCTCTTGGCGGTCGCGGGCTACTTCCGGACGCTCGCCTCGCGCTTCGCGCCGCCGGGGGAGGAGGCGTCTTTGTGGTTCGCGTGGCTGACCGACGCCTTGGACGGCCTCGCCCGCGACGGCCTCTCGCTCGACCGCGTCCTCCGCGCGGAGTTGCGGGCCCTTGACTTGATGGGGCTTTCCCTCTCGTTCGAGGGGGCGGGGGAACTCCTCTTTCTCGCGGGCGAGCGGCGCCTCCCCGTCGCGGAGGGGACGCGGGCCTATCTCAAACGCCTCGCCGCCCCCAAAAACGCGCGTGCCCCCCAAAAAAACGCGACGGAAAACAGGGAGATTTCGCCCGAGGCACTTGACGCGGCACGGGTGATTGGTGTATACTATTCGTTCCATGTTGATGGTGTCACCGATGTGCGGCGAACCGTGTTCAACATGATGGGACACAAACTCAAACGGAAAGAACGATGAAGACAAAGACTTTGGTGTGCGCGGCGCTTGGATGCGCCCTTGTCGCGGGTTGCGGAAAAGACGCGGACGAGGCGGTGCCCTCGGCCGACACGACGGTCGTCCTGTCCGTCAACGGCGCCACCCTGACGCGCGCGGCGATTGAGAACGACATCGCGGCCATCATCCGCGCCCAGGGCAAGGACATCCCCTCGAACGAGGTCGACATGGTGCGCCAGGCCCTTCAGAACCAGCTCGTGCAGGGCTTCATCCTGGAGTCGGTGCTCGTCAAGATGGCGAAGGACGAGGGCATCGTCGTCACGGATCAGGATCGCAAGGCCACCGAGGCGAAGTTCGTTCAGACCGTCGCCAAGATGCCGAACGCGCCCAAGACGCTGGAGGACTACTTCAAGAACTTCCCCCTCGGCGAGGAGCGCGCGCGCCGCGAGTTTGAGAACGGCATCCTCATCGACAAGCTGATCCTCGACGCCAAGGCGAAGACTTCCGCATCCACGGACGTCGCCGCCCGCGCGAAGGAGATCATCGCCGCGCAGAAGGCCGAGAACGACAAGGCGCCCGCCTCCGAGGCCGAGGCGTTGAAGAAGGTGACGGAGCTGAAGGCGACGCTCGCCGCGCTGCCCGCCGACCAGGTCGCGGCGAAATTCGCGGAACTCGCGAAGGAGAACTCCTCCTGCCCGTCCGCCGAGCGCGGCGGCGATTTGGGCGCGTTCTCGAAGGGTCAGATGGTCAAGGAGTTCGAGGACGTCGCGTTCGCGCTGCCCGTGAACACGGTCTCCGAGCCCGTCAAGACGCCGTTCGGCTACCACCTCATCCTCGTCACGGAGAAGATTCCCGCCGTCGAGGCGAAGGACGGCGAGCCGGCCTCCCCGGAGAAGGTCAAGGCGAGCCACATCCTCCTCAAGACGCAGACCGTCCGCCCGCTTCCGAAGGAGGAGGAACTCGTCGAGTTCCTGACGAAGGAGGAGGAGCGTTCGTTCGCCCGCACGTTCATCATGGACGCGCTCAACAAGTCCGTGATCAAGGCGTTCGCCGACGATTTCAAGATGTATGAGCCGCAGGGGGAGGACGCGCCGGCCGAAGAGGCCGCGCCGAACGCCGAACCCGTCGAGAAATAAGAAAGGATCAGTAAGAACATGAGTCAGCACGCATCGCTCAAGGGGTCTGGCAAGATCACCTCGAAACGCAACGTCCTCAAGCGCTTTGAGCGCGTCGACCTCCTCAAGAAGCGCGGGGAGTGGCAGGAGGGTTCCCGCGGCCTGGGTCTCAAGAAGACGAAGCCCGAGGCTTGAGCCATGAAGATGAAGTATCTTTCGAAAGACGCCTACTGCGCCGAATACATCAAGTATCTTGGTTTCGCCAAGACGGAGCGCCGCAGTTACGCCGAAAGCGTCCGCCTTTTGGAGAAGAAGGGGTTCCGCCCCTTGGCGTCTTTCAAGGTGCTTCACGCGGGCGACCGCGTCTGGCGCGGCTATGAGGGCCGCACGGTCATGGCCGCCGTCATCGGCAAGAAGAAAATCGCGGACGCGGGGCTCAAGGTCGTCGGTGGCCACACCGACGCGCCGCGCCTCGACTTGAAGCCGCGCCCGCTCTACGGCAAGGGCGGCGTCGTCTACTTCGACTGCCACATGTATGGCGGCATCAAGAAGTATCAATGGCTGACGCTGCCGCTCGCCCTCTACGGAACGGTCGTCCGCCGCGACGGCACGACGGTTGACATCGCCGTCGGCGACGCGCCGAACGACCCCGTCTTCATGATTTCCGACATCCTCCCGCACTTGGGCAAGGATCAGGCCAAGGGGACGCGCGACGAGTTCTTCGTCGCGGAGGATCTCGATCCCGTCTGCTGGTCGCTCCCCGCCGCGAAGGACGACGAGGACGGCAAGCCCGCCGCCGACAAGAAGGGGCTTGTCGCCTACCTCAAAAAGACTTACAAAATCGAGGAGGAGGATCTCCTCTCCGCCGAGTTGGAGATCGTCCCCGCCGGGTTGCCGCGCGAGGTCGGTTTCGACCGCGCCCTCATCACGGGCTACGGCCACGACGACCGCGTCTGCTCCTTCGCGGGGCTGAAGGCGCTCATCGACGCCTCCGACGAGGTGCCGGACGTCACGGCTTCGATCCTCATGTGCGACAAGGAGGAGATCGGCTCGATGGGCTCGACGGGCATGCAGTCGAGCTTCTTCGAGAACACCGTCGCCGAGTTGATCGAGCGTAAGGAGAAGGACGCGCGCGACATCCTCGTCCGCCGCGCCCTGGAGAAGTCGACGATGCTCTCCGCCGACGTGACGGCGGCCGCCGATCCGCACTTCCCCGACGTGGACTCGACCGGCAACGAGGCGCGTCTCCACAAGGGCGTCGCCGCCTCGAAGTATACGGGCGGCGCGACGAAGGGCGGCGCGAGCGACTGCGGGCCCGAGTTCATCGCGACGATCCGCGACATCATGGCGAAGGGCGAGGTCAAATGGCAGATGGCCGAGCTCGGCAAGATGGAGAAGGGCGGCGGCGGCACGATCTCCCAGTTCATGTCGCGCTTCGGCATGAAGGTTCTCGACATGGGCACGCCCATGTGGAACATGCACGCCCCGTGGGAACTCGTCTCGAAGGAAGACTGCTACCAGACCTACCGCGCCTACTCGGCGTATCTGCGCAGCTGACGCGCGTCTGGAAGCCCTTGGCCGGGAGACGCGCGCGTGGTTGACTTCAAGGGGATTTCCGTCCACTACGGCCACCAGGACGTCCTCTCCGACGTCACCTTCCGCGTCAACCGGGGCGACCGCGTGGGTGTCGTCGGCCCGAACGGGTCGGGCAAGTCGACGCTCTTCAAGATCATCCTCGGCGAGAAATCGACGGACGCGGGCGAGTGCGTCATCGAGGGAAGCCCGCGCATCGGCTTCACGCGCCAGAACCCCCAGCCCGAGACGCCGGAGGAGACGCTTCTCCACTACACGTTGCGCGGCATCGCGGGCTTGAGCGAGATCGAGCGCGAGATGGCCGCCCTCGCGCACGACCTCACCGACCCGAAGAAGATGAGCCGCTACGGCGAACTTCAGGAGCGGTTCGAGCATTTGGGCGGCTACGACATGGAAACGCGCGTCAAGATCGCGCTGGGCGGGCTGGGGTTCCCGACGGACTCGTTCGACAAGCCCTTCCTCTCGTTCTCCGGGGGCTGGCGGATGCGCGCGGAACTCTCGCGCGTCCTCGCCTCGCAGCCCGACTTGCTCCTTCTCGACGAGCCGTCGAACTACCTCGACCTCCCCGCCGTCGAGTGGTTGCAAAAGTTCCTCAAAGCCTACGACGGGACGCTCATGCTCATTTCGCACGACCGCTTCCTCCTGCGAACCTTGACCGACATCATCGTCGAGGTCGACGCGGGGACGGCGACGCGCTACGAGGGCAACCTCGACTGGTATCTGCGCGAGCGCGAGGTGCGCTACGAGCACCTGAAGGCGGCGAAGGAGAACCAAGACCACCACCGCGAGCAGCTGCAGCGTTTCGTCGACCGCTTCCGCGCCCAGGCGACGAAGGCCGCGCAGGCGCAGAGCCGCCAGAAACTCATCGACAAGCTCGACGAGCAGCGCATCGTCCTCCCGAAGCGGGCGACGAACGCGGGGCGCGTCCGCCTCGCCGAGCCGCCGCCGAGCGGCATCGAGATGTTCCGCGCCGAGAAGCTTGGTTTCTCCTACGAGGCGGAGGCGGGCGCGGCGCGGAAATTCGTCTTCCGCGACCTCTCCTTCCAAATCACCCGTGGCGACAAGGTCGCCCTCATCGGCTACAACGGCCTCGGCAAGACGACGCTCATGCGCATCATCGCGGGGACGCGGCCGCCGACGGAGGGGAAGGCCGTCCTCGGGCACAACGTCGTTCCCGGCTACCTCTCGCAGGAGTTCGCCGAGACGATTCCGCCCGACCTCTCCGTCTACCGCAACGCGAAGAACGTTTGGGACGCGAAGGGC
>CAVKTW010000002.1:0-3197 GCA_963659085.1 Candidatus Methanomethylophilaceae archaeon
CTATTCACACCTTCCGTAGCGTCACTCTTAACATGCTTGAAACTTGCCCCTCCGCCCCCGCCCGCCTCACGCTGACGCGACGAATTTTGGGGCGACGTGAGCGACTTCAGGGACAGGAGGGGCTACGGGCGGGTGGCGGGGAAGCCGTGCTTCTTCATCCAGTCGCGGCGGGCCTTTTCATCCGCTTGGCCCGGCCACGGGAAGTCGTCGGCCTTGACGCCCGTGGGGGCGAGGTTCTTCGACTCGCCGGGATCCTGACGGACGTTGTAGATCTCAAGCGGGCCCTGGCCGACGACAAGGACGGCGTAATCGCCGACGCGCACCATCTTCTGCGGCGCGTTGAAGCGGTAGGCGGTCGAGATCGGCGAGGCGGGCGTCTTTTTCGCGGCGGCCTGTCCCCAGCGCGACCAAAGCGAGACGCCCTTGCAGCCCTCGGGCGTTTCCACGCCCGCGAGATCCGCCAAGGTCGGCATCCAGTCCGTCGCCTGCGAGGCCTGCGCGTCCACCTTCCGGCCGAAGCCGCCCTTCTTCCACACGAACGTCGGCACGCGCATCCCCCCTTCCAGCACATCGCGCTTCAGGCCGCGGAAAGGCCCCGCCGACTTGAAGAACGCGGGGTCTGACCCATACTCCCGCGCCGGCCCGTTGTCGCTCGTGAAGATGACAATCGTGTTCTCCAACGCCCCGATCTTCTCCAAGTGATCCATCAGACGCTTGATCTGCTCGTCCAAAATCGTCACGCACGTCGCGTAGCGGCCGAACGTCTCGGGATACTTCTTGTATTGGTCATACACCTCGCCCGGAATCTGAAAGGGCCCATGCACCGTCGTGTAGGCGAGGTAGAGGAAGAACGGCTCGCCGGGATGCTCCTTCACGCACGAGGAGACGTAGTCCATCGCCTTGTCGGTGAAGAGCGTCGTCGAATACTTCCCCTCGGCGGATTTCGTCGCGTTCGTGCGATCCTCGTCGATGCCCATCCACACGCCGTTCCAAGTCGTGTCGGTGTGGAAGTAGGTGTGCCCCGCCAAGTGGTCGAGGAAGCCGTAGAAGTGGTCGAAGCCCTTGTCGCACGGATGCGCCGTGCGCGGCTTCTTCGACTGGCCTCCCCCCGCGAGGCCCCACTTGCCGACGGCGTAGGTGTGGTAGCCGCCGCGCTTCATGACCGTGCCGAGCGTCTCCTTCTCCGTGATGGGCGCGTCGAACATGTTGTTCGTGACCGAGCAGTCGGGCTGGTGCCGCCCCGTCAAAATCGAGGCCCGCGACGGCGCGCACACGGGCGCCGCGCAGTAGTGGTCGGAGAGGATGACGCCCTCGGACGCCAAGCGGTCGAGCGTCGGCGTGTCGATCCGCGCCTCGCCCGTCTTGCGCTTTTGGTTGAGCGAGAAGCCGACGTCGCCGTAGCCCAAGTCGTCCGTCAAAATGAAGATGACGTTCTCCTTCGCCCACGCGAGCGGCGCGGCGAGGAGGAAGAGGGCGAGGACGCCCGTGCGGACGAACGAGGATTTCACCGCGCCACCTCCCCCGACGGCCGCCCCGCGCCGAGCGAGCGGTAGAGCGCGATCAGGTCGAGCGTGATGTTCCCCCGCGACACGACGAACGCCTCCTCCAGGGAGAGGCGCGAACGCTGCGCGTCGAGGACGTTGTTGAAGTCCTTGAGCCCGTTCCGGTAGAGATCCTTCGAGATGTCCACCGCGTCGGTCGCCGCGCGCACGGCCGTCGCGAGCGACTGGTTGCGGTGATACTCCTGCGTGTAGGCGGCGTAGGCGTTGCGCACCTCCGCGTAGGCCGTCTCCAGCGCGAGCTCGTAGTTGAGCGCCGCCTGCTCCATCTTCGCCTCGGCGACCTTCACGTTCGCGTAGATCGCGCCGCCCTGGAAGATCGGCCAGCTGATCGCGGGGCCCAGAACCGCGAAGAACGAGGCCTTGTCGAAGAGACGCGCCCCGTCCGTGTTCTGGAAGCCGACCTGCCCGGTCACGTAGAGCTTCGGAAACCACTGCGCCTTGGCGACGCCGATCTCCGCCGTCGCGGCGGCGAGCTCGCGCTCGGCGACCATCACGTCGGGACGCTGGCGCATCCAGTCGAGCGGAAGCGACGCGACGCGCTGCGGATCGAGGAGCCAGTCGCGCGGCGTGGCGAGCGGCGCGAGCGCCTCCGCGAGGTCGCCCGGACGGCGTCCGGCGAGGATGGCGAGCGCGTTCTTGAGCTCCTCCTCCTGCGCGAGCAGCGTCGGGATGTTCGCGCGCGTCTCCTCCAGGATGTAGGCGCACTGGTTGACGGCGAGCTCGTCGCCGATGCCGGAGTCGAGGCGCGACTTCAGGATCTCATACGTCTCGGTCTGGAGCGCGAGGTTCGTCCGCGCCACCTCGATCCGCGCCTGCATCGTCCGCAGGGAGACGTAGGTCGAGCCGATCTGCGCCGTCAGCGACACCCAGGCGTCCGCGACCGTCCAGCCCGCCGCCTCGGCCCGCGCCAACGCCGCCTCATACTGGCGGCGGTTGCCGCCGAAGAGGTCGATCTCCCAGTTGCCGTCGAGCGCGGCCTGCTGCGCCTGGTAGCGCGTCGCGACGCCGGCGGAGGCGGCGCGTTCCTCGTAGCGGTTCTTGTTCCACGCCGCGCCGATGTCGAAAGTCGGCAGGAAGGCCGCCCGCGAGCCGAGGAGCTCATACTCCGACTGCGAGAGCCGCCACGCCGCCATCTTGAACGAGAGGTTGTTCGTCCGCGCGCTCTCGACGAGGTCGGTCAGCACGGGATCCTCGAAGCGAAGCCACCACGCGGAGAGCGCGTTCGTCGTGACGAGCGCGCGCGTGTCGTTCGTCGCGGCGCGGTAGAGCCCGTTGGTGAGGGGCTCCGCCGTCGGCAACCCCGCGTCGGGCAGGGGTTCGGCGAACGGCTCGAAGGTCAGCTCCCGGTAGTCGGGCCCCACCGAGGGGAGCGAGAGGCACCCCGCGAGGCCCGCGGCCATCACACACATCCATGCGTTTCTCATGCTTGAACTCCTTTCTTCGACATCTGCTCACGGGCGCGATCCTTCAACTGCCGCTTGCGCTGGGCGACGGCGCCGAGATACGCGAAGAAGCGTTTGGCGTGCTCGCGCCACGTCTGGAAGAGCGCGTAAAGGCCGGGGACGAGCAGGATGCCGAAGGCGACCGAGAAGAACATCCCCCAGAACTCCGTCGTGCCGAGGTGGCGGCGGCTCG
>CAVKTW010000003.1:0-2807 GCA_963659085.1 Candidatus Methanomethylophilaceae archaeon
GTGGAAAAGTGCGAGGGGAGAGTGGAAAAGTGGAAGAGTGGAAAGGTGGAAGAGTGCGAGTGGAAAAGTGCGAGGGGAGGGGGTTGATGAAGTGTGATGGCGGGGTTTAAAACATTCGAGGAGATTGCCGCGTGGCAGGAGGCGCGGATGTTGGTCGGTGAGGTTTATTCGGTGACGGGGCGCGCACCTTTCTCCCAAGACTATGGCTTGCGGGATCAGATTCGGCGTGCGGCAGTTTCGATAGGCTCCAACATCGCAGAGGGATTTGAGAGGCGCGGCAATCGAGAATTCATCAGGTTTTTGTGGATTGCCAGAGGATCTGCCGCAGAAGTCGCTTCACAGCTGTATTACGCAAAGGACTTGTTCTATGTTGACGAAATTCAGTTTTCTGACCTCTATGCCCGGACAAAGAAGATCTCGGCCATGCTTTTCAAGTTGATTTCATCCATAAAAGAACCAAACCGCCTCAAATAACCCTTCCACCGCACTCATCCACCCTCGCACCATTCCACCTTTCCACTCTTCCACCCTTCCACCATTCCACCTTTCCACTCTTCCACCCTTCCACTTTTTCTCACACCCATGCACATCCGTCAAATCTCAATCTTCCTTCAGAACCAGCCGGGGCAGCTCTCGCGGATCTGCCGCGATCTCGCGGACGCGGACATCAACATCGCGACGCTCTCGCTCGCCGACACGAGCGACTTCGGCATCGTGCGCATGATCGTCGACGACCACGAGAAGGCGAAGGACGTGCTGACGGAAAAAGGACACGCCGTCAATGTCCGCGAGGTCGTCGCCGTGTGCGTCCCCGACCGTCCGGGCGGCATGGCCGACGTCCTGAAAGTCCTCGACGCGGCGGGGGTCAACATCGAATACAGCTATGCGTTCGCCTTCCACAAGGGCGAGAAGGCCGTCCTCGTCTTTCGGTTCGACGACAACCTCAAGGCCGCGCAGGCGTTGTCCGAGGCGGGCTTTTTGACGCTCTCGGAGGACGAAGTCGTCCAAGCGTCCATTTGAGGCGGCAGGGTTGGTGGGGTGGTGGCGAGAAAGGGGATCGAACCCTTGACCTTAGGCTTATGAGTCCTGCGCTCTACCAACTGAGCTATCTCGCCATGTGAAGCAAAGTGGCAAGTAGTATACCAAATCTTTCGCCGACCGTCAATACGCATCTGCCCCTTGACTTTTCCCCCTCATTTTTGATAAACTATCCGCCAATTTGCCCGTGGTGGGTGGATTGAAGCGAATGATTTCCGGTTTCCATCCGGGGACAAAGCGGATTGACAACAAAGAACGTCACAAGGAGAAAAAACAAAATGGATATGCCAACCTCGACCCTCACGGGGATCACCCTCAAGGATCTTTTCGACGCCGGACTCCACTTCGGCCACCAGACGAAGCGCTGGAACCCGAAGATGAAAGGCTACATCTTCGACAAGCGCAACGGCATCCACGTCATCGACCTCGCCCAGACGGTCGAGCTTCTCGACGAGGCGGCCGCCTTCGTGCGCGACACGATCCTCGCCGGCAAGAAGATCCTCTTCGTCGCGACGAAGAAGCAGGTCGCCGAACTCGTCAAGGAGGCGGCGGAGTCGGTTGACCAGTTCTACGTGACCGAGCGCTGGCTCGGCGGCACGCTCACGAACGCGAAGACGATCCGCTCGTCCGTCAAGCGCATGCGCCAGCTTCAGGCGCTCGCCAAGTCGAACGGCGGCGAACTCTCCGAGCACAAGCAGGAGAACTCGATGCTCCGCCGCGAACTCGCGAAGCTTGAGAAGAACTTGACCGGCGTCGCCGACATGGTGGAACTCCCCGGCGCGGTCGTCATCATCGACTGCGTCAAGGAGGAGAACGCCGTCCGCGAGGCGACGCGCCTCCACATCCCCGTCGTCGCGCTCGTCGACACGAACGCCGACCCGGAGCCGATTGACTACGTCATCCCCGGCAACGACGACTCCGTCAGCGGCGTCGAGATCCTGCTCGCCGGCTTCAAGAAGGTGATCGACCAGGCGAACCAGGAGTATGGCGCGAAGGCCGCCGAGGAGAACCGCAAGCGCGAGGCCGAACGCGCCCAGCGCGAGGCGACCGAGAAGGCCGCGCGCGCCGAACGCAAGGCGAAGGCCGCCGTCCGCGCCCCGCGCGCCGCGACGGCGAAGAAGAGCGGCGTGTCCGCCGACGTCAAGGCGGCCGCCCGCGCGGCGAAGGAGGCGGCCGAGATGAAGGCGAAGGCCGACCTCGCGGCGAAGCGTCAGGCCAAGGTCGTCGAGGCGCAGGCCGCCGTCGAGGCGCAGGCTGCGGCGCAGGCGTCCGCGCCCGTCGAGACGCCCGCCCCTGAGGCCGCTCCCGCGCCCGAAGCCCCCGCGCCTGTCGAGGCTCCCGCCTCCGAAACGCCGGCCCAGGCCTAACCACCTTCCACCCATCCACCTTTCCACTTTTCCACCTTTCAACTTTTCAACCTTTCAACTTTATGGACATCACGATTGACATGATCAAGCAGCTTCGCGAAGCGACGGCGGCCGGCATGGGCGCCTGCAAGGAAGCGCTGAAAGCGACCGACGGCAACATGGACGAGGCCGTCAAGTATCTCCGCGAGAAGGGGCTCGCCGTTGCCGCCAAGCGCGTCGACAAGGAGTCCAAGCAGGGCATCATCGCCCTCGCCGTCGCGGCGGACAAGAAGTCGATGGCTCTCGCGGAAGTGAACTGCGAGACGGACTTCGTCGCGAAGACCGAGGCGTTCGTCAAGTTCGTCGATGACGCGGCGAAGGTCGCGCTTGACGGAAAGGACATCGAGGCGACGCTCGGCGACG
>CAVKTW010000004.1:0-4098 GCA_963659085.1 Candidatus Methanomethylophilaceae archaeon
AGTTCCGCTGGGCGATGGACTTCTGCGCCCAGGGCCTCCGCAACATCGAGATCGGCCGGGGCGGCAAACTCGACGGCTTCACGTGCGCGAGCGGCTTCTACATCACCGTCGCCTCCGAGGTCATGGCCATTCTCGCGATGGCGAGCGACCTCAAGGATTTGCGCGCGCGCCTCTCGAAGATCGTCCTCGCCTTCTCGAAGCGGGGAACGCCCGTGACGACGCGGGATCTTGAGGTGGACGGCGCCATGTGCGCCCTTCTCGTCAACGCCCTCAAACCCACGCTCATGCAGTCGCTGGAAGGTCAGCCCATGCTCGTCCACGCGGGGCCCTTCGCGAACATCGCCATCGGGCAGAACTCGGTCATCGCCGACCGCCTCGCCTGCGCCTTGGGCGACTATGTCGTGACGGAATCGGGCTTCGCCTCCGACATGGGCTACGAGAAGTTCTGGAACATCAAGTGCCGCTGTTCGGGGCTGAAGCCCGACGCCGTCGTCCTCGTCGCGACCGTCCGCGCCCTCAAGGCGCACGGCGGGGCGCCGCAGGTCAAGGCGGGGCTTCCGCTCGACCCCGTCTACACGACCGAAAACTTGGATCTCCTTGAAAAGGGATGCGAGAACCTCCTCGCGCACATCGACATCATCCGCAAGTCGGGCATTCAGCCCGTCGTCTGCCTCAACGCCTTCTACACCGACACGCCGGCGGAGCGCGACCTCGTGCGCCGCGTCGCGGAGGAGGCGGGGGCCCGCTTCGCCGTGTCCGACCACTGGCTCAAGGGCGGCGACGGTGCGCGGGAACTCGCCCGCGTCGTCATGGAGGCGTGTGAACAGCCGAACGACTTTCACTATCTGTGCGACCTTGACGAGACGCTTGAGAAGAGGATCGAGCGTCAGGTCGTCGAGGTCTACGGCGGCGAGGGCGTCGATTACGAGCCGGAGGCGAAGCGGAAACTCGACGCCCTGCAGAAGGACGCGGAAACCGCGCGTTTGCCGATCTGCCTCGCGAAGACGCAATACTCCCTCTCGCACGACCCGACGAGGCTCGGCCGCCCCACGGGGTGGCGGCTTCCCGTCCGGGACATCCTGCTCTACCGGGGCGCGGGTCTGATCGTGCCGGTCGCCGGCGAGATCAAGTTGATGCCGGGAACGTCCGCGACGCCGGCCTATCGCCGCATCGACGTGGATGTCGAGACGGGGAAGGTCAAGGGGCTGTTCTAACCACCCGCTCCGCGCCTGTCCTGTGCGTCTGGCGCAAGCCAGACGGTGGACTTCGGCGCCGGCGCGAAGGCCGCCGCGACCTGGGCGGCGAAGTCGTCGAGGGTCCCGCACCGGTCGCCGATTCCGCGCCACGCGAACGCGCCGGCAATCACCTTGCGCCCGTGCGTCCTCGCCTCCAGCACCTTGATGTTCGTGCCGCCGCCCGTCTCGACCGGGCAGACGACGGCCTTGCAGGTTTCGTATTCCCGGTCGATGTCGTCCACGAACCCCGCGAGCTCGACGCCGGGGACCTTCCGCCATTTCCGCGCGAACCGCGCCGGCAACCCCTTCCCGACGAGGCGGTAGACGAGCGTCGGATTCTCGACTCGCATCTTCGGCCACTCGCGTTTCAGGAAGCGGTCGATGCCCCGGTAATTCGGCGGATAGCCGAGGTGCGCGACGGTCATGACGAGGTTCGCGCGCGGCGCGTCGAAACGGTAGCCGGGCTTGGGCGGGACCGCGATGTTCTCGAGGGGCCAGACGCGCAGCCCCGCGCCGCAGACGGACTTGAGCCGCGCGCCGTCCTGCGGATTGGCGACCCACGCGCCGTCGGCGTGGCGCAAAACCCACGCCGTCCAGCGGCGGAACACGAAGCGGCACCATCGGGGGCAGACGTCGATCGGCAAGTCGTCCACGTCGACGAAGAGCGGCCCGAAGCGCCACGCCGCGTAATAGGCGGCCGTGCGCACGTAGCGCGTGACGACGACGTCGAACGTGCCGAGCGACGGACGCGACAGCGGCAGGAGGAGCCCGGGGCAGACGGCGCTGACGGCGCGGCGCAGGAGCCGGCGAAAGGAGCCCTTCGGCTCGAGCTCGCCCGCCTGCACGAACGTGACGTCGCCGAGACGGCGCAGCGCCTCGTCAAGGAAATGGGTGCGCTGGGCGGCCCCGCACGAGAGGTCGTCCGCCGCAAACGGCGAGAGGTAGAGGATCCGTCTCAACGCGACACCCCCAGCAGAAGGCCCGCCAACGCCGCCGCGTCGCCGGCCGGGAACGTGACGCGTCCGCTCGGGTCGATCTCCCCGAAGACCGGGAGATCGGACGCGAGACACGTGATCCCCAAGGCCGCCGCCTCGGCGACCTGCATTCCGTAGCCCTCCGCGCGCGACGGCACGACGAGCGCGAGCGCCGCGCCCATGAGCGCGAATTTCTCGTCGTCCGGAACGTAGCCGAGAGCCTCGATGCCGTCGCCGCGCGGCGGATGGACGTCGCGTTCAAGCCCGGCGAAGACGAGAGCGGCCGTGCCGCCCATCGCCCGGTAGAGCCGATACGCGGCGAGCAGGACGTCCGCCCCCTTGCGCGTTTCGACGTTGCCGAGATAGAGGAAGTAGCGTCCGTGTCGGGCGCGGCAGGTGGCGATTGCCGCGTCCGTCGCCGGCGTGACTTCCGCGATCGGATAGACGACCGGGCCGTCCAGCTGCCGCGCCCGCTCGCTCAACGCCTCCACCTCGCGCTTCGTCTGCTGCGAGTTGTACTCAAGCTCCGTCGCGTTCCGAATCGTCCGGCCGAAGGAAAAACGGTAGTAGGCTCGCCAGGGGAGGAGCCGCAAGGCGGACGAAAGGCCGGTGCGACCGGAAAACGATCCCAGCCCGAAGGTGTCGTGCATCGTCACGATCACGCGCGGCACGCCCTTCGGCTTGAACGGCTGGATGTTGTTCGGCTGCCAGAAGACGGACGGCCGCGTCTCGGCGACGACCTTCTGCACGAACCGGAAGTAGCCGAGGACGCCGACCGAGTTAGAGACGCGCCGGCCGTAGGCGCGGATCGGGACGCCCTGCGCGGCGAGACCGCGCATCGCCGCGCTTTCCTGCACGTCGGTGACGAGAACGAGGTCGCGTCCTTCCGACAGGAGGCGGCGCACATGGCGGCAGGCGTACAGGCCGACGCCGGTCGGCCGCGACCCGAACGTCCGCGCATCGACGAGCCATCTCTCGCGCATCGGCGGACGCTTTCGTTTCGCCCGAGCGGCAAGGAAGACCTCCTTGAGGCAATGGAGAATCAGGTGCATCGTCATTTTGCGCGCCATGACGAGGCGCAAGGCGAGCGGCGCGGCGGCGAAGGCGGGGCGAACGGCCTTCCACATCATCGCCGTCGCCGCCCATGCCGCCCGGACACGACGCGCGGAATGGCTGTTGACGGCGGAGCCCGCGACGTGCGCGTCGTAGCGATACCAGGGCGTCATGCCGCCGGTGACCGTCTTCGCCCGCGCATACGCGGCGCACGTCCAGACGAGGTCCTCGTGGTTGACGAGGTTGGGGAACGCCAGCCCCGCCACCGCCTCGCGGCGATAGGCCGCGTTCCAGACGAGCAGGTTGCCGACGAGCGGCGAGAAGGTCTTCCGGCGGTCTTCGGGACGCGTCAGGTCGAACGTCCCGGCCGGCGGCAGGAACGTCACGATGTCCGCCGTCGCGTCCTTCAGGCGAACGAGCGCGTCCGGGTCGAGCGTGTCGTCGGCATCGACGAAGACGAGATAGTCGCCCGTCGCCGCCGCGAGGCCCCGGTTGCGGGCGGGCCCGGCGCCGGGGCCTGTCTCCGCCGGCCAGCCGAGGATCGGGACGAGGCGCGGGTCCCGGACGGCGGCCTCGGCGACGAGGGCGTCCGTTCCGTCGTCGCTGCCGCCGTTGACGCACAGGATTTCCACACCCTCAGCCGCATCGACCGCCGCGAGGGCGTCCGCCGCCGTGCGCACCGACTCGAGGCACGCCCGGAAGGTGCCCCGGTTCTGCGCGTAGGGGATGATGACCGAAAACCTCATGCCGACCTTCTCGCCCCTTCACCGCGCCGCCGCCAGGATCGCCGCGATGCGCTCGGCCGCGTGTCCGTCCCAGAGCTCGGGACGCGACGC
>CAVKTW010000005.1:0-977 GCA_963659085.1 Candidatus Methanomethylophilaceae archaeon
ACGGCAAGGAGCCCGTCGGCTCGATGGGCAACGACGCCGCGCTCGCCTGCCGCTCCAAAGAGCCGCGTTCGCTCTTCGATTATTTCCACGAGCTCTTCGCGCAGGTGACGAACCCGCCGATTGACCCCATCCGCGAGGAGCTGGTCATGTCGCTCATGACCTTCATCGGCAACAACGGCAACATCCTGTCCGAAACGCCGGAACACGCCCGGCTCATCAAGTTGCGCCGCCCCGTCCTCACCGACGACGAACTCGCGCGTCTCTCGAAGGCGGGGGAAAGCGGCTATCGGGAGGTGCGGCTTTCGACCGCGCTCACCGCGTCGCTGGAGGTCGCGCTCGGCGACCTCGCCCGCCGCGCCGTCGAGGCGGTCGGATCGGGGGCGAAGATCGTGGTGTTGTCAGATAGAGAGGTGGAAAAGTGGAAAAGTGGAAAAGTGGAAGAGTGCGTGGAACATTCCTCAAAGAACCTTTCCACTCTTCAACCTTTCAACCTTTCTACCTCGTCAGAGAACCTTTCCACCATTCCACCATTCCACTCTTCCACTATCCACCCCCACATCCCGATTCTGCTTGCGCTTGCCGCCGTCAACCGCGCCCTCGTGGAGGCGGGGTTGCGCTCGTCCATCGGCTTGATCGTCGAATCGGGCGAGGTGCGCGAAGTCCACCACTTCGCCGTCCTGCTCGGCTACGGGGCGACGGCCATCAACCCCTACCTCGCGCTCGAAACCGTCTCCGCGCTCTTCCCGAAGGACACGGTCAAGGCGGCCTCCAACTACATCAACGCCGTGGACAAGGGGCTTCTCAAGATCATGTCGAAGATGGGGATTTCGACGTTGCGCAGCTACCGCTCGGCGCAGATCTTCGAGATCGTCGGCCTCGCCTCGGAGGTCGTCGAACGCTGTTTCGCCGGCACCCCCTCGCGCGTCGGCGGGAAAGGCTTCAAGGCGATTGAAGAAGAGATTGGCAAGGCCGTGGAA
>CAVKTW010000005.1:987-4936 GCA_963659085.1 Candidatus Methanomethylophilaceae archaeon
GTGCGAGGAAGAGGGTGACAGTTCCACGAACTCTTCCACCTTTCCACCTTTCCACCTTTCTACCTCGTCAGAGAACCTTTCCACTCTTCAACCTTTCCACCTTTCTACCTCGTCAGAGAACCTTTCCACCCTCCTGCCGCCTGGCGGCCTCTACCGCTACCGCAAGGGCGCGGAAGACCACACGTGGACGCCGCAGACGCTCGCCGCGTTCCGTCAGGCCGTGCGCGAGGGCGACTACGCGAAGTTCAAGGACTACTCGCGCGCCGTGGACGCGGCGGAGAAGCGCGACTGCACATTGCGCGGTCTCTTCCGCCTCGCCTCCGAGAAGGAGGGCGCGGCGAGGACGATTCCCCTCGCCGAGGTCGAGTCCGTCGAGTCGATCATGCGCCACTTCGTCGGCGGCGCGATGTCGCTGGGGTCTCTTTCCCCGGAGGCGCACGAAACGATTGCGCGGGCGTTCAACTCGATTGGCTCGATGTCGAACTCCGGCGAGGGCGGAATCAACGAGGAGCGTCTTGGGCGGGACGACGACTGCGGCATCAAGCAAGTCGCCTCCGGGCGGTTCGGCGTGACGCTCGACTACCTCCACCACGCCAAGGACATCCAGATCAAACTCGCGCAGGGGGCGAAGCCGGGCGAGGGCGGGCAGCTGCCCGCGCACAAGGTCAACGCCTTCGTCGCGAAACTGCGCCACGCCCAGCCGGGGACGACGCTCATCTCGCCGCCGCCGCACCACGACATCTACTCCATCGAGGATCTCGCGCAGCTCATCTACGACTTGCGTTGCGCGAACCCGAAGGCGCGTGTGTCCGTGAAACTCGTCTCCGAGGCGGGCGTGGGCACCATCGCCGCCGGCGTCGCCAAGGCGCACGCGGACGTCGTGCTCGTCTCCGGGTTTGACGGCGGCACGGGCGCGGCGCCGCTGACCTCGATGAAGCACGCGGGGCTTCCGTGGGAGCTGGGTCTTGCCGAAACGCAGCAGACGCTCGTCAAGAACGCCTTGCGCGAGCGCGTCAAGGTGCAAGTCGACGGCCAGCTCAAGACCGGGCGCGACATCGTCATCGCCGCGTTGCTCGGCGCGGAGGAATTTGGCTTCGGAACGACGCTCTTGGTCGCGCTCGGCTGCGTGCAGGATCGCCGCTGCCATTGCGACACCTGCCCCGTCGGCATCGCGACGCAGTGCGCCGAGAAACGCGCCCGCTTCGAGGGGCGGCCGGAGCACATCGTCAACTTCCTGCGCTTCCTCGCCGAGGAGACGCGCGAACACCTCGCCGCGCTTGGGCTTCGGTCGCTCGACGAGGCCGTGGGGCGTGTGGAGCTGCTCGCGCAGGAGAAGGGTGCGTTCGACTTTTCGTCTCTCTTCCACCGCGAAGAGGGCGCGGGCGTGCGGTTCCGGGCGGGGGCGAACCCCTACGTCTTCGACTCCTACGACCGCCACGAGCTTCTGCCGGAGATTGGGGGAAAGGTGGAAAAGTGGAAAGGAGGAAAGGTGGAAAGGTGGAAGAGTGGAAGGGTGGAAAAGTGCGAGGAGTCGGCACTTCGCGTCACCCTCAACCGGACGATCCGCAATGTGGATCGCACCGTCGGCACGGAACTGTCGGGCGCGTTGATCGAGAAAGTCGGCGCGGCGGGCTTGGCGGAGGACGCGGTCACCGTGAACTTCACGGGCGTCGCCGGGCAGTCGTTCGGCGCGTTCCTCGCGCGCGGCGTCACCTTCAACGTGACGGGCGAGGCCAACGACTTCGTGGGCAAGGGCCTGTCGGGTGGCGTCATCACCGTCAGGCCGCCGCGTGAGGACGGATCGTTCGCGCCGGAGCAAAACGTCATCGCCGGCAACGTCATCGCCTACGGCGCGACGGAGGGCAAGATTTTCCTCAACGGCCAGGCGGGCGAGCGCTTCGGCATCCGCAACTCCGGCGCGACGCTCGTCGCCGAGGGCGTGGGCGACCACGGGTGCGAATACATGACGGGCGGCACCGTCGTCATCCTGGGCCCGACGGGCGTCAACTTCGGCGCGGGCATGACGGGCGGCACGGCCTATGTCCTTGACGAGGCGGGCGACTTCGATTTGAGGTGCAACCTCGCGTCCATCGACCTCGCCGTCGTCGAGGCGGATTCGCCCGCCGAGGCATCGTTGAAAACGCTGCTCCAAGAACACGTCACGCGGACGCACTCGCCGCTCGCCACGCGCATCCTCCGCGCGTGGAGCGTCTACCGCCCGCGCTTCGTCCAAGTCAAACCCGTTAAGGAGTAGCGCATCCATCGCACCTTTCCACTTTTCCACTCTTCAACCTTTCCACTTCTTATGCATCCCTACCGTCCCGTTCACGAGCGCACCGCCGACTTCCACGAAGTCGAGCGTCCGCTTTCCGCCGCCGAGATTCGTCCCGAGGTCGAACGCTGCCTCAATTGTGGCGTTCCCTTCTGCCACGGCTTTGGCTGTCCACTCGGCAACCTCGTCCCCGACCAGAACCGCGCCGTCGCGCACGGCGATTTGCGCCGCGCCTACGAGCTGCTGTCGGAGAACAGCGACTTCCCGGAGTTCACCTCCCGCATCTGCCCCGCGCTGTGCGAGGCGAGTTGCGTCCACCAGCTTGACGAGGAGTCGGTGAGCGTCCGCGCGAGCGAGCGGCTCATCATCGAGACGGCCTTCCGCGAGGGGTGGGTGCGCCCCAAGCCGCCGCGCGCGCGCAACGGCCGACGCGCCGCCGTCATCGGCGCGGGTCCCGCGGGACTCTCGGCCGCCGTCACGCTCAACCGCCGGGGCTTCGATGTCGTCGTCTTCGAGAAGAACCACGACATCGGCGGCCTGCTCCGCTACGGGATTCCCTGCTTCAAACTCGACAAGACCGTCATCGACCGCCGCCGCAAGATTCTCGAAGACGAGGGGATCGTCTTTCGGACGGACACGGAGGTGGGCGTGGATGTCGCCGCCGACTATCTCAAGCGCGTGTTCGACACCGTCGTTGTCGCCATTGGCACGCCCGTGGCGCGTGACTTGAAAACGCCGGGGCGCGAGAAAAAGGGGATTCACCTCGCGCTTGAGTTCCTCTCGCGCCAGAACCGCCTCTTGACGGGCGAACTTGCGGACGGCGACGGCCTTGACGCGACGCTCTCCGCCGCCGGCAAGCGCGTCCTCGTCATCGGTGGCGGCGACACGGGTTCGGACTGCGTGGGAACGGCCATCCGCCAGGGGGCGTCGTCGGTGACGCAAATCGAGATTATGCCGAAGCCGCCCGAGACGCGCAGCCCCTCGACGCCGTGGCCGCTTTGGCCGTATCAACTGCGCACGAGTTCCAGCCACCTCGAAGGCTGCGAGCGTCGCTGGGGTCTCAACACCCTGCGTTTCGTGGGTGGTGACGCGGTCGAGGGCGTGGAGGTGGAGACGGTCGACTGGACGCTCTCGCCGACGGGCAAGCCCCTCTCGTTTACGCCGCGCCCCAACTCGAAGGAGGTGATCGCGGCCGACCTCGTGTTGCTCGCGCTGGGCTTCACCGGTGTTTCAGGCGAGATGCCGCTCGTCAAGCAGCTCCAGCTCGCGCAAACGCCGCGCACGACGCTCGTCTCCGCGCCCGAACGGAACGTCCTCTGCGTCGGCGACTGCGCGACCGGGGCCTCGCTCGTCGTCCGCGCCATCAAAAGCGGCAAGTCCGTTTAGCGCGGGGAGGGATCGAAGCCAATTCTCTCCAGAGAACCGTCCCTTATGGTATAATATTCAATTTACATAAGGAGACGCATTGGATGAAAAAGTTTTTGAGCGCCAATGAGGCTGTCGCCCACGCGGCGGCGCAGGCGGGGTGCGTGGTGGCTTCGGCCTACCCCGGCACGCCCTCGACGGAGATCTTGGAGAATGTCGCCAAGTTCAAGGCGACGGTGAAGTGCGAGTGGGCCGTCAACGAGAAGGTCGCCGTCGAGACGGCCGTCGGCGCGTCGCTCGCGGGCGCCCGCG
>CAVKTW010000006.1:0-2437 GCA_963659085.1 Candidatus Methanomethylophilaceae archaeon
GTCCTCCACCGCCCGCGCAAGGAGGGGCTGGGGCGGGCGTATCTCGACGGCTTCACCCACGCGCTCGCCTTGGGCGCGGAGCGCATCGTCCAGATGGACTGCGATTTCTCGCACAACCCAAAGGATGTCGAGAAACTTCTCGCGTCCGACGGCGACCTTGTCATCGGCTCGCGCTACGTCCCCGGCGGCGCGACGCCGGGCTGGCCGTTCAAGCGGCGGCTCGTCTCGCGCGCGGGCGGCCTCTTCATCCGCGCCGTCACGCATCTGCCCGTCCGCGATCCGACGGGTGGCTTCAAGTGTTGGAAAGCCTCGCTCCTCAAGTCCATCGACTTTGGACAAGTCTCCTCCAAAGGCTATTCGTTCCAGCTTGAGATGAACGTCATCGCGTGGCGTCAGGGCGCGGTGATCCGCGAAGTGCCGATTGTCTTCACGGATCGCGTGGCGGGCGCGTCCAAAATCACCCCCGGCATCGCGTGGGAGTCGATTCGCGTCGCGTGGGCGTTGCGCCCCGGGCGGCGCGTCACGTGAGCGATGGGCGAGACACCCCTCATCTGGCCCCGGTTGAGCCGCGCCGCCGACAGGCGCGTCTTGGACATCCTCCACTCCGGCCGCGTCAACTACTGGACGGGGCCCGTCGGGCGGGAGTTCGAACACGCCTGCGCCGCGTATCTGCACACGCCCCGCGCCCTCGCGGTTGCGAACGGCTCGCTCGCGCTGGAGCTCGCCCTCTTGGCATTGGGCGTCGGCTGTGGCGATGAGGTCATTGTCACGCCCTATTCCTTCCGCGCGTCGGCGACGTGCGCGGCGCGTGTCGGCGCGACGATGGTCTTCGCCGACGTGGGCGAGGATCACCTCCTTTCCGCCGAGACGATTGAAAAATGCGTGACGCCGCGCACCAAGGCCGTCGTCGTCGTCCACCTCTACGGCCAGGTCGTCGAGATGAAGCCGATTCTCGCGCTCGCGAAAAAGCGCGGCTTCGCCGTCGTCGAGGACTGCGCCCAGTGCTGGGGCGGGGACTACGGCGGACGGAAAGTCGGCACGCTCGGCGATGTCGGCTGCTTCTCGTTTTGCCAATCGAAGCAGATCACGACGGCCGGGGAAGGGGGGCTTGTCGTCGCCCGCGACAAAAAGGTTCTGGAAAAAGTCGAGTCCCTGCGCGACCACGGCTGGGTCGTCGGCTCGCAGCCGAAAGCGTTTGATTTGATCGGCACGAACGCGCGGCTCACGGAGATCCAAAGCGCGGTGGGGCTTGCCGAGTTGGAACGCTTCGAGACGTGGAACGCGCCGCGCCGCCGCCGCTTCGCGTCGATGCTCATCGATGCGCTCGCCGCGCATCCGCTCGTCCGCGCCACGGGTGTCGACACGGCGCGGCGGCGGGCGAGTTTCTTTCTGCTCCCCGTCGTCCTTGACGCGGGAAAGCTCACGTGTTCCGTCGCCACGTTCATCGAGCGGTTGCAGGCGGAGGGGGCTTTCGCCTACAAGATCCTGTGGCCGCTCCTCGCGCCGTTGCCCGTGGCGCGTCGCCTCCACGAGAGCACCGTCGGCTTTTGGGTGCATCCGAGTTTGCGCGTCTCCGACATCCGCCGGACAATCGCCGTCTTCCGCCGCGTCGCGCGCGCGTGTTCGCGTTAAGCCATGGCCGATTTCGTCCACCTCCACGTCCACACGACCTACTCGCTCCTCGACGGGCAGTGCCAGATCGTGCCGCTCGTCAAGAAGGCGCGTTCCCTCGGCATGGGGGCGCTCGCCGTCACCGACCACGGCAACCTCTTCGCGCTCAAGAGTTTCTACGACGCGTGCCGCTCGAAAAACGAAAAGACCTTCGGCGCGTTCGCGGCGAACACCATCAAGCCGATTTTGGGGTGCGAGGCTTACGTGACGAGCACGGGCGACCACACCTCCCGCGACAAGTCGGAGCTCCGCCACCACCTGTGCCTGCACGCGCTCAATCTGACGGGCTACCACAACCTCGTCAAGCTCATCAGCGAGGCGCACATCCACGGCTTCTACATGCGTCCGCGCATCGACATGGCGCTGTTGGAGAAGTATCACGAGGGGCTTCACTGCTCGTCGGCGTGCGTGGCGGGCGACGTCCCGCGCGCGCTCGCGGCCGGGCGGCTCGACGAGGCGGAGCGGCTCGCGCGACGCTACAAGGAGATCTTCGGCGCGAACTATTCCCTTGAGGTGATGCTCCACAAGGCCGTCAAGACGGGCGCGGACGTCCCCGCGACGGCGCAGCAGGAGTTCCTCGACCTCTACGCGCGGCAGCTCCGCATCCTCAAGGGGACGCTGGAGCTCGGCCAGAAACTCGACATCCGCGTCATCGCGACGAACGACGTCCACTTCCTGGAGGCGGACGACGACGACTCGCACGACGTCCTTCTCGCGCTCTCGACGGGCAAGAAGATGTCCGACGAGAAGCGCATGGTCTACACGG
>CAVKTW010000007.1:0-2132 GCA_963659085.1 Candidatus Methanomethylophilaceae archaeon
AGCCGATCATCGGGAAGCCGTGCCCCGTGTAGGCCCAGTCGTAGAAGAGCGCGAACACGCCGAGACGCTCCGGGCCCACGAAACTCTTGGGGCGGATGATGCTCACGCAAAAGCCGTCCTTGATCGCGTCGCGGCAGATGTCCTCGGCCTCGATCTTCGCCTGCCCGTAGGGGCCCACGCCGACGAGCGGGTCGGTCTCGACGATCGGGTGCTTCTTCGGCACGCCGTAAACGGCCGTCGAGGAGATTTGGATCATGCGGTCGAGGTTGAACTTCCGCGCGGCGTTGAGGACGTTGCGGCAGCCGTCGACCTCCGTCGTGCGGATGTCCTCCTCGCTGTAGAGCGGCAACGCCGCCGCGCAATGGACGACGACGTCGCAGCCTTCCGTGACGCGCTCGACCGCCGCCACGTCGCGGACGTCGCCGAGCGTGAACTTGAGCCACGGCTCGGACTTTTCGGGGTAGTCGAAGTCGGCGATGTCGAGAACGCGAACCTCCTCCACCCCCTTGCGCCGGAGATGGCGAACGAGGTTGATGCCCAAGAAACCGGAACCGCCCGTGATGAGAACTTTCATCAGGCGCGTTTCTTGATGACGGGAATCTGCGCGGCCGCGACCGACTGGCCGAGGCGACGCGCCTTCTCGTCGGGCATGAAGATGTCGATCTTCTCCGCCCATTCGGGGTAGACGTCCCGGAGCATCGCCTTCGCCGTCTCAAGGATGACCTCGCCGCCGAGACCCGACGTGACGCGGCCGAGGATCATCATGTTCTCGTAGTCGTAGAACTCGTTATACCACGGAATCGCGTGGGCGAGGAAGCGGCCGATCTGGATGTAGACCTTGAGCGCGCGCGCGTCGCCCTTCTCCATCGCCGCCTGGACGACCTTGAGGCGCTCCGGGAGGGCCATCGTCTTCGGGAACGCGAAGCCGAACTTCTCGCCGAGCCAGTTGACGGCCTGCTGCGAGAAGGCCATCGCGCCCACGCCGTAGTCGCCCGACCACTCGCACTTGGGCGCGCACGGGTTGAAGTCGACGGGGGCGAACGCGAGCTCGCTGATGCGCCCGGTCATGCGGCCCTTCATGTCGACGTAGCCGACGGCCTCCGACGAGCCCATCGCGACGCCGAGGATGCCCTTCTTGTTCATCGTGATCATGCCCGCCAAGGCCGTCACGTCGCCGTCGTTGTAAATCGCGAACGGCACGCCCCAGTCCTTCTCGATGCGGAAGAAGAGGTTCTGCGCCTCCTCGAACTTGGACGGGTTCTTCTCCTTGATGGCGCGGAAGAGCGAGGCGATGCCCATCTTCTGCCCGACGAGCGTGCCGGCGGTCGAGCCGCCGATCGCGTCCACGCGCGGCAGGCTCTTCGCCGCCTCCTTGAGCCCCGCCGTCAGCTTGGAATAGTGGTATTCCGGATCGGGCTGGTTGCGCGGATCCCACGGGAACTCCTTCGAGAAGACGACCTTGCCGTTCTTGAGCGCGGAGATCTTGAAGTCGGACGCCCCGAGGTCGAAGCCGATGCGGCAACCGTCGGCGACCGTCTTGACGAGCGCGGGCTTCTCGTTCATCTCGGGCATCTTCTTGAGCGGCACGATCACCGTCTCGACGGGGCGGCCGTAGATGGACGAGAAGAAGTCGTAGTCGAACGCGCGCGCGCCCTTCTTCGTGTAGGCCTTGGCGACGGGGCCGACGATCTTCTCAGGGCCGGAGAGGTAGAGCTTCCAGCCGCCCGCCGACCAAACGATGAACTTCGCGATGCGGTCAACGACGTGCGAGACGAACTTCTCGGCCTGCGGGTCGAGGCGCTTCGGGACGGGCAGGTCGTAGCGGAAGACCTTGCCGTCCTCGCGCTCCCACGCGATGGCGACGATCTGCGCGTTCGCCTTGTTCTCGATGCCGTCGTAGACCTGCCACAGGGCGCTCATCGGGGCGATGAACGCCGACGAGGGACAGGCACATTTTTTCTTACCGCAGGAACACGCCATACTTGCAACTCCTTCTCAATGGGTTAGTAAAGTTGCTCCTATTATAGCAAAAGAAACCGCTGTGCGCAAATTCCTTGCGCGGGCGAAGGGCGGAGGGGCAAGTTCAAGCACCGCGGCGACTCTTGAGATCTCGCCGCTTGGTAAGAGCGACG
>CAVKTW010000008.1:0-6071 GCA_963659085.1 Candidatus Methanomethylophilaceae archaeon
GGTCTGGATCATCAAGGCGGGCGACGTCATCCCGGCGATCGACTCGGTGATCGTCGAGAAGCGCACGGGCGCGGAGCGCGTCTTCGCGATGCCGACCAAATGCCCCGTCTGCGGCGGGCCGCTCGTCCGCCGCGCGGGCGAGGTCGCCGTCCGTTGCGTCAACCCCGCCTGCCCGGCGCAGCTCGTCCGGCGGCTCGTCCATTTCGCGGGACGCGAGGCGCTCGACGTCCGCGCGCTCGGCGAGAAGGTCGCCGAGGCGCTTGTGGCGACAGGCCTCGTGAAAGACGTCCTCGACCTCTTCGACCTCACGGAGGACGCCGTCGTCAACCTCGACCTCGCGGGCGACCCGTTGCGGACGGAAGAGAGCCCGTCCCTCCTGGAGGTTTCCGCGCCCGTGCACAAGTTCGGCAAGAACGGCCAGAGCATGCTCAAGGCGCTCGCGGCGGCGAAGACGCTGCCGCTCTCGCGCTGGCTCTACGCGATGGGCATTCCCAACGTCGGCGTCCAGGTCGCCCGCGACCTCGCCCGCGAACACGCGCGTTTGGAGGATCTCGTCGATTCCCCCGTCCTCAAAAACGTCCTCGCGAACGACGCGAAGAAGGGCGCGGCGCGGCAGATCCTGAAGATCAAGCCGGAGGCGGCGAGAGCGACGCTCGCGTTCTTCGCGAGCGACTATGGAAAAGCCTTCGTCGCGCGGTTGCGCCGCTTGGGGATCGCGCCGTCGGCGGAGGTCGCCGCGCCCGCGTCGGGCGCGCTCGCGGGGCTCACGTTCGTCCTCACGGGGACGCTTTCGCGCCCGCGCACCGACTACGCCGCGCTGATCGAGGCCGCCGGCGGCACCGTCCAAAGCGCCGTCACCTCGAAGACGCGCTACCTCGTCGCGGGCGCGAACGTCGGCGCGACGAAGACGGCCAAGGCGCGTCAACTCGGCACGGAGGTCGTCGACGAGGCCCGACTCAAGGAGATGCTCGCCTGATGGCGCTTTCGCTGCAGATCCGCCAGACGCAGAAGCAGGTCGTCTCGCCCGCGATGATGATGGAACTTTCCCTCCTGCAGCTGCCCATCGGCGAGTTGCGCGAGGAGGTCAAGAAGGAGGTCGAGTCGAACCCCGCGCTGGAGGTCGAGCGTCCGCCGCTCGCCGCCGCGCGCGCGCCCGACCGGGGCGCGGGGGCGGACAAGGAGGGCTTCCTCGAAAACGTCGCGGATCTGCGCGGCGAGACCTTGGACGAGCACCTCATGGGCGAGCTGCGCATGGGCGGCGTCGAGGGGCGCGCGCTGGAGGTGGCGCGGGCGATTGTCGAGGGGCTTGACGGCGACGGCCGGCTGACGGCGAGTTTCGCCGACTTGACGATGGTTCTGCACGGGCGCGGCGTCGAACACGTGACGGACGACGAGTTGGAGGCGGCGCGGCGGCGCGTCATGGCGACGGATCCGCCGGGGTGCGGCGCGCGCGACCTCGCCGAGTGCTACCGGGCGCAGCTCCCCGCGCTCCCGAAGGAGCAACGCGCCCTCGCGGAGACGGCGGTCGATTACGTCGCCGCCGCCTTGCAGAAGAAGGCCGTCCCGGCGGGCGACGCGCCGTCGCCCCAGGCGATTGCGATCTTGAAGAAACTCGTGCCGTTCCCCGGGCGGCTCTACGACCGCGTGCGGACGGTGGCGGTCGTTCCCGACATCTTCGTCAACGAGGCCGGGGAGGTGCGCGTCGACCAGTCGGACGTGCCGAGCTTGAAGGTTTCGCCGCGCTACATCGAGATGGCGAAAGACCCGGACGTCGACGCGGAGACGCGCGCCTACGCCGCCGAGCGCGTCCGCCGGGCGCGGGCCTTCCGCGAGGCGGTCGTGCGCCGCCAGGAGACGATGGAGCGGATCGCCGCGAGCGTGGTGGCGCACCAGCGGGCGTTCCTGACGGCGGGCCTGCCCGCGTTGCGGAAGCTCACGATGAGCGAGATCGCGCGCGACGTCCACTGCACCGTCTCGACCGTCTCGCGGGCGGCGGCGCGGAAATACGTCCGCACGGCGCACGGCACCGTCCCGCTGCGGAAGTTCTTCTCCCTCGTCAACCAGGAGCCCATCGAGCGTTTGCGCGCGATCTACGACTCGTTCAAGGGGAAGGCGCGGCCGTCGGACGAGACGGTCGCCCGCCTGATGCGGGAGGCGGGGCATCCGATGGCGCGGCGGACGGTCGCGAAGTATCGCGTCAAACTTGGGATTTTCTGAAGGAGGGTCTGTTCACGTGGCACACAACGAGATTCTGGGGCATCCGAAAGGGCTGTTCATCCTGTTTTTCACCGAGATGTGGGAGCGCTTCTCCTACTACGGCATCCGGGCGATCCTCGTCCTCTACATGGTGGACAAGATCGCGACGGGCGGGCTGGGCTGGACGGACGAGAAGGCCTTCGCCGTGCTGGGTGTCTTCCAGATGTGCGTGTATCTGACGGCGATTCCCGGCGGCATCCTCTCCGACCGCGTGCTGGGCCCGCGGAAGAGCGTCTGGATCGGGTGTTTGCTCATCATGCTCGGCAACTTCTCGCTCGTCTGCCCGGGGGCGGTCGCGTTCTACGCGGGCTTGACGCTCATCGTCCTCGGCGGCGGCTGCCTGAAGCCGAACATCTCGACCATCGTCTCGCGGCTCTACCGCCCCGGCGACCCGCGCCAGGAGTCGGCGTTCTCGATCTTCTACCTCGGCATCAACGTGGGCTCGTTCTTCTCCGGCCTCGTCGTCGGCGCGCTCGCGCTCAAGTTCGGCTGGCACTACGGCTTCCTCGCCTCCGGGATCGGGATGCTCCTGGGGCAGGCGGTCTACGTCTGGGGGCAGAAGTATCTCGGCGACGTCGACGGTCTCGCCGCGCGCGACGCCCAGGCGGCGGAGAAGCGGCCGCTCACCGCCGACGAGAAGAAGCGCATCGGCATCATCCTCTTCTCCTTCGTGAGCGTCATCGTCTTCTTCGCCGCCTTCGAGCAGGCGGGCGGGCTCCTCAACATCTACACCGACCGCTTCACCGACCGCGCCCTCGGCGCGTTCACCGTGCCGACGCCGTGGTTCCAGTCGCTCAACCCGCTCTACATCATCCTGCTCGCGCCGCTGGCGGCGATGCTCTGGCCGTGGCTGGCGAAGCGGGGCAAGAACCCGCCCGCCATCGTCAAGATGGGTCTCGGCAACGTCATCCTCGGCCTCGGCTTCCTCTTCATGGTCGCGGCCGTCCTGCAGCGCGACGCCTCGCCGACGCACCAGAGCTCGATGGCCTGGATCGTCCTCGTCTACCTGAGTTGCACGCTCGGCGAGCTCGCGCTCTCGCCCGTCTCGCTCTCGTTCATCACCGCCACCGCCCCCCGGCGGATGACCTCGCAGATCATGGGGCTTTACTTCGCGGTGACGGGACTCGCCAACTACGTCGCGGCGAAGGTCGGCGCGTTCGCGACGGGCGCGGGCGAGAAGCGCGTCTTCTGGGGCATCGTGATCGTCGCGACGGCGTTCGGCCTCCTGCAGCTCGCCGTCGCGCCGGCGATCCTCAAGGCGGTGCGCGGGAAGGGGACGGGCGCGTGAAGGGCGAGCTCACCCCGATGATGCGCCAGTATCTCGCCATCCGGCGCGAGGTGCCGCCGGGCGCGATCGTCATGTTCCGCCTCGGCGACTTCTACGAGATGTTCGGCGACGACGCGATCGTCGCCTCGCCGATCCTCGGCGCGACGCTCACCCAGCGCAACGGCCAGCCGATGTGCGGCGTGCCGTACCACGCGCTCAACGCCTACCTCGCCAAGCTCGTCCGCGCCGGCAAGACCGCCGCGCTCTGCGACCAGGTCGAGGACCCGAAGACCGCCAAGGGGCTCGTCCGCCGCGAGGTGACGCGCATCGTCACGCCCGGCACCGTCACGGAGGACGGGCTTCTCGACGAGACGGCGAACACGTTTGTCGCCGCCGTCGCCAACCTCGCGCTCGCGCTCCTCGACCTCTCGACGGGCGAGTTCGTGCTGGAGGAATTCGCCTCGCGGGAGAAGCTCGACGAGGCGTTGGCGCGGATCCGCCCCGCCGAGCGGCTCGCCGAGACGGACGAGAACCGCTGGACGTTCGCGTTCGAGGCCGCGTTCGAGACGCTGACGCGCCACTTCGGCGTCCTCTCGCTCGACGGCTTCGGCCTGCGCGGCCGCAACGACCTCGTCTCGGCGGCGGGCGCGCTCCTCCACTACGTGGGCGCGACGCTCCACCACAACCTCTCGCACGTCCGCTCCCTCGCGGTGCGCCACGAGGGCGACGCGCTCGTCCTCGACTGGAGCGCGCTCGTCCACCTGCAGCTCCTGCCGGGCGGCGACGTGGCGCGGGAGGCCTCGCTCCTCGGCGTCCTCGACGTGACGAAAACGCCCATGGGCTCGCGCGCGTTGCGCGGCTTCATCGCCCGGCCGCTCGCCGACGCCACGCGCGTCAACGCGCGGCTCGACATTGTGGAATCGTTCGTCCGCGACCGCGCCGCGCTCGCGCAGTTGCGGGCCCTGCTCGCGGGCGTCCGCGACGTGGAGCGGCTCATCGCCAAGGTGGACTCGCTCCGCGCCAACCCGCGTGACCTCAAGGGACTCGCCGCCTCGCTCCGCCCCTTGCCGGAGATTGTGACAAGGCTGGGCGAGGTGCGTTGTGGGGCCGCCTTCCCTCTCACGCCTCAGCCGGATCTCGTCGCGCTCATCGACCGCGCCGTCGTGGAGGAGCCGCCCGTGATGCTCACGGACGGCGGCGTGTTCGCCGACGGCTTCTCGCCGGAGCTGGACGAGGTGCGCGGCCTCGCGGCCGACGGCCACAAGTGGATCGCCGAATACCAAGCGCGCGAGCAGGCGCGGACGGGCATCGCGAAACTCAAAGTCAAGCACGTCCCCGCCTTCGGCTTTCTCATCGAGATTCCCAAGTCCTTCATCGACCAAGTCCCCGCCGATTACGTCCGCCGCCAGACGCTCACGACGGGCGAGCGGTATGTGACGGAGGAGCTCAAATCCTACGAGGCGAAGGTGTTGGGCGCGACGGAGCGGGCCGTCGCCCTCGAACAGCGTCTTTTCCGCGAACTCGTCGCGACGGTGGCGGAGAAGACCGTGGCGATTCAGGCGACGGCGCGCGCGCTCGGCGAACTCGACGCGATCCTCGCCCTCGCCGACCGCGCGCTCGCCGCCGGCTACGTCCGCCCCGTGGTGGACGACTCCGATGCGTTGGAGATCGAGGACGGGCGGCATCCGATCATCGAGCAGCTGCCCGACGCGGAGCCGTTTGTCCCCAACAGTGCGCGGCTGAACACGACGACGGATCAGATCCTCCTCATCACGGGGCCGAACATGGCGGGCAAGTCCACCTTCATCCGCCAGGTGGCGATGCTCGCGGTGATGGCGCAGATGGGCTCGTTCGTGCCGGCGGCAAGGATGCGCCTCGGCGTCCTCGACCGCATCTTCACGCGCATCGGGGCGGGCGACGACCTCGCGCGCGGCCGCTCGACGTTCCTCGTCGAGATGCAGGAGACGGCGAACATCCTCAACAACGCGACGCCGCGCTCGCTCATCGTCCTCGACGAGATCGGGCGCGGCACGTCGACGTTCGACGGCATCTCCATCGCCTGGTCGGTCGCCGAATACCTCCACGGCAAGAAGAGCGTCAAGGCGAAGACGCTTTTCGCGACGCACTACCACGAGCTCACCGACCTCGCCAACCGCTTCCCCGGCGTCAAGAACTACACGGTCAAGGTCAAGGAGGAGGGCTCGCGCATCGTCTTCCTGCGGCGGATTGTCCCGGGCGTCGCGGAGAAGAGCTTTGGCATCCACGTCGGCGCGTTGGCGGGGTTGCCGACGGAGGTCGTCGAACGCGCCAAGGCGATTTTGGAGAACCTGGAGGCGAGCGAGCTTGACGTTGCCAAGCCCCGCATCGTCCGCAAACCCCGCCAGTCGCTCGCCGACCTCCCCGGCCAAATGACCTTCCTCTGACGCTGAGATGGCCGCCTGTTTTTTAGGTTTCTCGTGCACAGGTGTGAGTTGGGTAGTCACCATTTCGTCCGCTTGGCCGTGTGTCCTTGCCTGTCAGCATAGCAGCCGATTTCGGGGTAAGCGTG
>CAVKTW010000009.1:0-2102 GCA_963659085.1 Candidatus Methanomethylophilaceae archaeon
CGTGGTCGCCGCCACTTCCTCTCGTCCCTCACGTCTCTGAAGTCTCTCACGTCGCCCCGAAGCATCGTGCTCACCCTTGCTCTCTCTCCGACGGATCGACCCACTCCTAGGCACAACACCCAATTTATTCCACTTGATAAAATTCCAGAAATTGTGTATCATTTGAGGTGGAAGTTTTAATGAAGGTATCCTCAACATGAATAAAGTTTTGCACGTCCTCGTCTACGTGTTCTTGGTGCTTGCGGGCGCCGGGCTTTTCTTTGAAACGAAACTCAACGCCAAGCGCGACGAGTTGACCGAGCGAAACCGCATGCAGGAGGACTACATCGTCCGCATCGCCAAGACCATCGAGAAGGCCGAGGCGGACAAGTCGGCCACGTTCTCGGTCGAGAAGGACGCCTCGCCCGTCGAGGCGAAGATCGTGGACACGCCCGACATGCAGAACGTGCTTGAGGACTACCCCGCGCCGCTGGAGCAGCAGAACATCGAGACCTACAACTGGGACATGTTGAGCATCCGCGAGCAGCTCCGCACGATTTATGTCCTTGACGCGGAGGGGAATCGCATCATGGACGGCAACACGCCGCTCAAGCGCGGGCCCGGCACGGAGGACGAGCTTCTGAGCCAGCTCTTCGAGAGCGCGAAGGCGCAGCAGAGCCGCCTCAACTCGACGCGCGCGGCCTTGGGCGATTTGCGCGAGCGTCTCGCGGACGTCGTCTCGGAACTGAACAAGCTGAAGCCCGAGGCGCGTCAGGACAAGGTGACGATTGTGGAGCAGAAGGAGAAGATCGGCTCGCTTGAGTCCGACAAGGCGGAGCTTGAGAACCAGGTCACGCGCCTGAAAGGCCAGATCGACGAATACACGGCGGAGATCACGTCCTTGAAGGACGAGGTGCAGACGGCGAAGGACGAGACGGAGGCCGCCAAGGAGCAGGTCGAGAAGCAGCAGAAGCTTGTCGACCAGCTCAAGAAACTCCTGCGCGACGCGCTCGTCTCCTCCAGCCAGCGCGGCGAGAAGGTCGAGATCACGACGCTGCCCGCCGGCGACAAGGGCAAACTCATCGAGGTCGACAACGAGAACATGTTCGCCATCGTCGAGTTCACCCCGGAGGCGATGAAGGAACTGAAGGGCGAGGAGTTGCGCAACCCCGTTCCCCAGATGGAGCTTGGGCTTCGCCGTCCGGGGCTTCAGGGCGCGGCGGGCGAGTTCGTCGGCCGCATCCGCCTGCGTCAGGAAGTCAAGGGCAAGAACTACGTCATCTGCGACATCATCGGCTCCTGGGAGCAGGCGCCGGCGCAGGCGGACGACATTGTCTTCGCGGACTGATGGGCAAGGTTCTTCTCGCGCTCTCCCTCCTGGCGCTCGCCGGGTGCATCGCCGACACGGCGGAGGACACGGACTTGCCGTGGGCCTCGAACCGCGGGTGGGAGGGCATGGCGCCCATCTCGCCGATGGTGACGGATCGCTACGATTGAGCGTGCGCTTTCGTGATACGCAATCAGCGAGTCATCCTTCAAGAAAGCGGCGTTCGTTTGGACGCCGCTCTTCTTCATCTGTTTCCGACCTCCACACGCGCCTTCGTCCGCGAGGCGTTCGCGCACGGCCACATCCTTGTGCGCCACGGCTCGTCGTGGGAGACGATTGGCAAGGGGCTTCGGCTGGCCCCCGGCACGGAGATTCTCGTTCGGGAACTTCTTGAAGAGAAAGACAACCTCGTGGCCCCGGAGGCGGGTGCGCTTGACGTCGTTTACGAGGACGACGCGCTTGTCGCCTTGGACAAACCCGCCTTGATGAGCGTCCAGCCACTCTCGTGCCGCGAGACGGGAACGCTGATGAACCGCGTCGTGGCGCGGTATCCCGAGTGCCGTTCAATTTGCGAGAGTGTCGGAGGGCGTCGGGCGAACACGCTGATGGCGGGGGCCTTGCACCGCATCGACGCGGGGACATCGGGGCTTGTCCTCGCGGCGCGGACGCAAGGCGCGTTCGACGATGTGCGCGCGCAGTTCGCCGCGCAGAGCGTCCGCAAGACGTATCTCGCGCTTGTGGAGGGCGAGGTGGCGGCTGGGGGCGTTCTCGAACACGACCTCGCCCACGATCCGAC
>CAVKTW010000010.1:0-3263 GCA_963659085.1 Candidatus Methanomethylophilaceae archaeon
CCCCTGCTTGTAGGCGTCAAGGTCGTGCTGCAGATAGCCCGGCAGCCCGCGTTCCTATGCGCCTCGCTGTTCCCTCGTTTCCATGCCCCCTATTATACCAAAGTCACACACGTCGCCGCCGGAACGATGTCGCAGACGGCGGTCACGGACTTCGAGGGGACGAGGAGCAGGGAGTCGGTGAGGGCGACGCCGATCCGGCGCGTCGCGTCCAGGGTCTCGATGATCTCGCGGCTCAACGCGAGCGGCAGCTCGTCGTAGCCGGGCGAGCGGCGCGGCAGAAGCCTCTCGCGCCCCGACGACTCGACGGCCGCGCGCGCCTCCGCCTCCAGCGCGTTCATGACGCGCTCGACCTCGCGCAACCCCAGCCGCTGGGCGGCGAACGCCTCCGCCGCGCTCACCGCCGCGCGCGCGCGCTGCCACTGGTCGAACGCGGCGCCGATCGTCCCGCAGAGGTAGACTTTTTCCCCCGCCCGCGCCCAGAGGCCCCGCGGCTCAATCGGCGGCGTCGAGGATGCCATGGAGGTTCTCGCGGATCCGCAGGGCCACGTCGGGCTTGTTCATCGTGTAGACGTGGACGTTGCGGACGCCGTTCGCGAAGAGGTCGACGATCTGCTCGGTCGCGTAGGCGATGCCCGCGTCCATCATCGCCGCCGGATTCTCGCCGTAGGCGTCGACGATCGCCCGGAAGCGCGGCGGCAGGTAAGTGCCCGAAAGGTCGCAGATGCGCCGGATCTGCCGTCCGTTCGTGACGGGCATCACGCCCGCGACGACCGGCACCGTCACGCCCGCCGAGCGCAGGCGCGAGAGGTAGTGGAAGATGACGTTGTTGTCGAAGAACATCTGCGTCGTCAGGAAGTCCAGCCCCGCGTCCACCTTCGCGCGCACGTGGTCGATGTCGGCGGCGAGGTGTTCGCACTCCGGATGCCCCTCCGGGTAGCACGCGCCGCCAAGGCAGAACCCGCGCCCCGTGAGCGCCCGCACGAGGTCGGCGGCGTGGCGGAAGTCACTGTCGCCGGGAAACTCGACCCCGGGCGGGATGTCGCCGCGCAGGCAGAGGACGTTCTCGATCCCGGCCTCGCGCATCCGCCGCGCCTCCGCCTCGACCGTCTCGCGGGTGGCGCCGAGGCACGTCATGTGCGCGAGCGCGGTGACGCCGCAGGCCGCCTGCGCGAACTGCGCGAGCCGGCACGTGTTCGCGCCCGTCGCGCCGCCCGCCGCGCCGTAGGTGACGGACATGAACGCGGGGTTCGCCGAGGCGATGGCGCGGACGACGGCCTCGGTGCGCGTCATCGCCTCGGCCTCCGCCGCCGCGTCGGCGGCGGCGCGGCGTTTCGGCGGGAACACCTCGAAGGAGACGGTCGGGCGCGCGCGGGCGAGGATCTCGGAGATCTTCATGGTCAGAGGATGGGCCGGATGTAGGAGGCTTTGACCGCGCGCCAAAGGACGACGCAGAACGCCGAGAGCGGAATCGCGAGGAGCATCCCCAAGAGAGGTCCCAAGACGGTTGACCAGAAGAAGAAGCTGAAGATCACCCCCGCGTAGCCAAGCCCCGTCTTGTTGCCTTGGATCTTCGGCGTGATGAAGTAGCCGTCGAGGAGCTGCCCCGCCGCCCAGACGCCGAGGACGAGGAAGAGCCGCGTCAGCGAGCCGCCGTTCCCGAAGTAGGCCAGCGGCAGCGCGACCGGCAGGCAGAGAACCGAGCCGAAGAGCGGAATCAGGTTGAGGATGCCGAGGACGAAGCCGACCAAGAAGCCGTAGGGAAGCCCGACGAGCCAAAAGCCCGTTCCGTAGAGGACGCCCTCGACGAGGCAGATGACCGCCTGCCGCTGGAAGAAGGAGACGAGGATGTCGACGAAGGCGTCGATCTGCGTGGCGAGGAACACGCGCGTCTCGGGCTTCAGGAACGCCATCTGCGCGACGATCTCGCCGCCGCGCCGCTCCTTCGTCATCAGGAAGAACACGAAGAAGATGAGCGAGACGAGAACCGAGAAGACGCCCGCGAGGCACTTGAGCGCCCCCGACCCGGCGCGGAGCGCGGTCTCGCCATACTTCGAGTAGAACGCGCCCACGTCGTCGAACGAGACGCCCATCTGCCCCAAAAGCGCGTGCAGGCGGGGGAAACTCTCCGTGAACCACGCGAGCACCTGTTTCGCCAAGGCGGGCCCCTGCGCGATGAGGTGCGAGACTTGCTCGACGATCAAGGCCCCCGCCGACCACAGGAGCAGCGCGAGCGGCACGAACACGGTGAGCGCCATCGCGACGAGCGCGAGCGTCGGATTCTTGACAAGCCTCCGCCACCAGTGGTAATACGGGCGGAAGAAGAGCGCGAGGAAGAACCCCAGGATGACGGGAATGAGCGCCGGCGACGCGAAGGCGAGGAGTTTCAGAAGCCCCCACGCGACGAGCGCGACGAACGCGACGGACACCGCGAGCGAGAGCGCGGCGAGCGCGTTGGCGATGAGTTTCCGCTGACCCGCGCTCATGTCAAACTTGATGTCGAACATCTCTCTCCTTCCCCCGGCCTCACCGGCTCAGGATCTCCTCGCGCAACGCCTTGGGCACGATCTCGAACTGGTCGGTCTCCATCGAATACGAGGCGCGACCCTTCGTGAGCGAGCGAACCGCCGTCGAGTAGCCGAACATCGACGCGAGCGGCACACGCGCGTGGATGACCTGAAGGTCGCCCTTCACGTCCATGTCGAGCACCGTTCCGCGCCGCGCGTTGAGGTCGCCCAAAATCTCGCCGACCGACTCCGGCGGCGTCGTGATCTCCAGTTTCATGATCGGCTCCAGGAGCTCCGCGCCCGCCGCGAGCGCGGCCTCGCGGAAGCCCATCATCGCCGCCGAGCGGAAGGCGACCTCGTCGGACACCTCCGGGTCGACCAGCGTCGCGTGGCGGCAGACGACCTCCACGTCCGTCATCGGATAGCGCGCGAGAACACCCGTCGCGAGGCCGTCGGACAACCCCTGCGTGACGCACGCCTGCAACGCCTTCTCCGGGACGAGGTTGACGAACTCGCGCGAGAGTTCCACCTTCGTCCCCGCCCCGCGCCCAAGCGGACGCACGGCGAGGTCGAGCGACACCGCGTGCCGCTTGCCGCCGAGTTCGCGGTCGAAGGTGAACGAGGTCTCCGCCGGCTTCGTGACCGTCTCAAGGTAGCTGACCATCGGCTTGCCGACGTTCGCCGCGCACTTGAACTCGCGCTTGAGGCGGTCGACGAGGATCTCCAAATGCAACTCGCCCATGCCGGAGAGGATCGTCT
>CAVKTW010000011.1:0-3172 GCA_963659085.1 Candidatus Methanomethylophilaceae archaeon
TGAGGACGCCGATGACGCGGTCGATCGCGCGCGGCGAGACGCCGGAGCCCGTGCACGCGCCGCCCGCCGTCGGGTTCGAGGACGTCACGAAGGGGTAGGTGCCGAAGTCGATGTCGAGCATCGTCGCCTGCGCCCCTTCAAAGAGGAGGGACTGGCCCTTCTCCAAACTTTCGTGCAGGAACTGGATGGTGTCCGTCACGTAAGGCACAAGGGCGGCGACCATGGGCGCGTAGAGCCTGACCATCTCCTCTGGGTCGAGCGCGTGCGCGTGGAGGGCCTCCAGCGTCCGGTTGGCCTCGGCGACCTGCGCGCGCACGAGGTCGAGGAAGTCGGGCCGCAGAATGTCGCCGACGCGCAGGCCGTAGCGGCCGACTTTCGCGGCGTAGGCCGGCCCGATGCCGCGCCCCGTCGTGCCGATCTTCGCGCCCGACGAGCGGAGGGCCTCCTCGGCCTTGTCGATCTCGCGGTGCCACTGCATGACCATGTGCGCGCGCTCGGAGATGTGGAAACGCGCCTTGATGTCGAAGCCCCAGCTCTCGACCTGCTCAAGTTCGCGCATGAGGTCGAAGGGATCCATGACAACGCCGTTGCCGATGACGCAGTGCTTGCCATCGTGGAGAACCCCCGACGGCACGAGGTGCAGGACATACTTCTTGTCGCCCACGACGACGGTGTGCCCGGCGTTGGACCCGCCCTGGAAGCGGACGACGACATCCGCCTCCTCCGTCAGGAAATCAATGACCTTGCCCTTGCCTTCATCGCCCCATTGGGCGCCCACAAGTATCGTATTCATATGCCCTTCATTATACCAAAGACGGCGAAAGGAGGTCAAGAAGACTCCTCTCGCCACGCGCGTCAGAAGAACCCTTCCATCGCGTGAAAGAGAACGGGGGCCATTAAGATGATGAAGACGGCCGGGAAGATGCAGAGCATCAAGGGCCCCAGCATCTTGACGGGGGCCTCCGCCGCCAGCTTCTCCGCCCGGTCGAAGCGGCGCGCGCGCAATTGGGACGACTGAATCCGCAAGACCGAGCCGATGGAGACGCCGAGCTCGTCGGCTTGGATGAGGGCGAACGAGAGAGCCTTCAAGTCGGACTGCCGAACGCGGGAGGCCATGTTGCGAAGGGCCTCCTGGCGCGAGAGGCCAATCTGAACCTCCTTCGTCATGCGCAGGAGTTCCTCGCCCAAGGCGTCGAGTTTCCGCGCCGACACGTGCCGCTGCAAGGCGCTCATGAAATCCATGCCCGCCTCGACGGAGAGCGTGAGCAAGTCGAGGACGAACGGCAACGCGCGTTGGATCGAGAGGTGACGCGCCTTGACGACGCGCCGAAGCCACAGATCCGGCTGGCACAGGGCGAAGAGGAGGACGAGCGCGGCGAGAAACGTCCCGACGCGCCACGACAGGACGGCGCTCGACAGAACGCCCGCGAGAAGCGCGAGGGGAACGGCCACAATCGCCATGAGGATCTTGAGGGCGACGAACTCCTCCCCCGACAACACGCCCTCGAAACCAGCCGAGACGAGTTTCTCCTGCGCGGCGGCGGCCACGCGCGCGCACGACGCCTTCGCGAGGAAGGGGCGGACGTTCTCGACGAACGGCAGAAGCGTTCGGTAGACGAGGGGAATCGACCGCTCCGCCTTGCGCCCGTCCGAGAGCGTGGCGTAGCGGATCTCGCGCGCGCACGTCGCGACATACCACGCGCCCAACGCGGCGGCGACCGCCCACAGGAGGACGAGGGGGATCATGTGACGCTCGTCCCGGGCGCGGCCTCCGCGAGCGGCGAGACGACGCCTCCGTCGACACCCGGCTCTCCGGCGAAGAGGATCATGCCCTCGGACACGCCGACCGACATCTTGCGCGGCGCCAGGTTCGCGACAAAGACGACGCTCTTCCCCACGAGGGCGGCGGGGTCCGGATACGCGGCGCGGATGCCGGAGAAGATCGTGCGCGTCCCCAAGGGCCCCGCGTCGAGAACGAACTTCAGGAGCTTCGCGCTCTTCGGCACAACCTCGCACGACTCGACGCGCCCAACGCGCAAATCAATCTTCTCGAAATCAGGGAACTGGACAATGGCCTTCCCCATTCCCTTCTCCCCATTCCCCATTCCCCATTCCCCATTCCCCTTCCTCTTACTCGCCCGGCTTTCGTGCGCGACCTCGCCCGACTCGGCGGGCTTCACCTTGGCGGCCTCGATCATCGCCTCGACCTGCTTCGCGTCGATGCGCGAGGCGAGATACTCGTAAGAACCCAACGCGGCGTTCTCGCACGTCTCGCCGAGCGACGACCAACGCCACGCGGACTCGTTGAAAAGGCGCATCGCCCGCTCGGCGTAGTTCGGCAGAATCGGCTGCAGGTAGATGGCGAGGAGGCGGAAGGCGTTGAGCGAGGCCGTGAGCGTCGCGCGCGTCGCCTCCGCGTCCGTCTTGACCGTCTTCCACGGCTCCTTGCGGTCGAAGAACTCGTTCGCCAAATCGGCGACGCGGCAAATCTCGACGATGGCCTGGTTGAAGCGACGCGCCTCGTAGAGGTCGGCGATTCGCGGCGCGGCGGCGCGGGCGGCGTCGAGGAGCGCGCGGCCTTCGCCGTCGAGCGTCCCCAGGCGGCCGTCAAGCTTCTTCTGCAGCATCTGCGCGGCGCGGGAGGCGAGGTTGGTGATCTTGCCGACGAGATCCGAGTTGACGCGCTGGACGAAATCGGCGAGGTTCAGGTCGAGGTCGTCCGTCGTGCCGCCGAGTTTCGCCGCGTAGTAGTAGCGCAACGCCTCGGCGGGGAGGTGGTCGAGGTAGGTTCGCGCGTTGACGAACGTCCCCTTCGACTTCGACATCTTCTCGCCGTTGACCGTGAGGAAGCCGTGGACGAAGATCTTGGTCGGCTGCTCGAAGCCGGCGACGTGGAGCATCCCCGGCCAAAAGAGGCAGTGGAAGCGGATGATGTCCTTGCCGATGAAGTGGTATCGCTCGGCCTTGGGGTCTTGCCAGTAGTCCTCCAAGGTCTTGCCGCGCGCGGCGCACCAGTTTTGGAGCGAGGCCAAATAGCCGATGGGCGCGTCGACCCAGACGTAGAAGAACTTGTCCTTGTGGCCGGGGATCTCGAAGCCGAAGTAGGGGGCGGCGCGTGAGATGCACCAGCCGCGCAGGGGCTCCTTGAACCATTCGAGGAGCTTGTTCGAGA
>CAVKTW010000012.1:0-11482 GCA_963659085.1 Candidatus Methanomethylophilaceae archaeon
GCGTAGTGGGATGTCATCATCGTCCGTTTCTCCTCCTGTGGTGAACTTGAACACTTTGTAGTATAGCACACGCGAAATAGAACTGTCAACTATGGGAATTTTATTCCTATAACCATAGGTATGACCTGTGCGAGGCGGCGAAGGTGTTCAGGCTCTCAACGAAGTCCGACGGCAACGGGGCCTCGAAGGCGAGGGGGTCGCCCGTGACGGGATGGAAGAGGCTCAGCCGCGCCGCGTGGAGGAGCTGGCGTTTGGGCTTGGGCTCCATCTTCCCGTCGAGCGCTGTTTTCCCATAGAGGGCATCGCCCACCACGGGGCAGCCCAAGGAGGCGAGGTGGACGCGGATTTGGTGCGTCCGCCCCGTCTCGATCCGGCACTCGATCAGAGAGAGGACGCCCACGCCCTTTTGGGGTGAAACGCCCTGGCGCACGACGCGCCAATGCGTGACGGCGCGTTTGCCGTTCGCCTCGACGACCGCCATCTTCTTGCGGTTGACGGGATGCCGCCCGATGAGTGTCTCCAGCGTCCCCGCCTCCAAGCGCGGCGTTCCGTGGCAGAGCGCGAGATACGTCTTTTCGATGTGGCGGTGCGAGGCGAACGCGCGGGTGAGCGCGTCCATGGCGCGTGCCGTCTTGGCGACGACCATCAGCCCCGACGTGTCCTGGTCGAGCCGGTGGACGATCCCCGGCCGCGCCACACCGCCGATGCCCGACAGGTCGGGGCAGTGGTGGAGGAGCGCGTTCACAAGCGTCCCCGTCAGATGCCCGGGCGCGGGATGGACGACAAGCCCCGCCGGCTTGTCGAGGACGAGCAGATCCGCGTCCTCGAACAGGACGTTGAGCGGAATGTCCTCCGGCTCCGGCGTCGCGGGAACGGGCGGCGGAATCGAAACCTCGATCTCGTCCGTGTCGGACACCTTCATCCCCGCCTTGACCGCGACCTCCCCGTTGACGCGGACGAACCCCGCCTTGACAAGCCCTTCCAACCGCGCCCGCGAGAAGTCGGGGTGGCGGGCGAGCAAAATGCGGTCAAGCCTCTCTTTCATGTCCGCTCCTTGAAGAATGTCACGGACGCGCGCGTTTTCAGAAATTCGGCGAACGGCGCGTTCTTGGCCGTGGGCGCGAAGTCGATGGTCAAGGGACAGCCCACCGCCCGCTCCACGTGGGCGAGCGCGAAATTCTCCAGCGTCCGCCCCATCGCGCGGCAGCTCATCACAAAATCGGTGATGCGTTTTTTCGACACATCCACGACCACATAGCAGACGAGTCCCTGCGCCCCGAAGACGTCGCCCGCGCGGAAGACAAACACGCGCGTGTTCCCGTCCGCGAGCAACGCGGCGAATTCCTCGCGGGAGCGGCGGCGTGTCGTCGCGTTGAATTGATTCGTCTTCGCGGCCATCTGCGCGAGGCGGTCGAGGTCGGCGGCGGTGGCCTCGGACGGCTCGACCCAAAGCCCCAGCGACGCAAGGTAGTCCTCGCGGCTCGCGCATCGGCACGCGGCGGCGGCGCGGTCGCGGTTGGCGTGGTAGTCCCGCGTCCGCAAGAAGTCCTCCTCGGTGCGGGCGCGATCCGAGAAGAAGTATTCCTGAAGCCGCCGCAAAAGCTGACGCTGTTCGGCCTCGAACGATGCGTCACCAGCCCCGCCACGCCAGCCCGTCCACGGCGCGACGGCGACGGGCGGCAAGTGCGCGGCCATTTGGGCGCGTTCGTGCGCGTTGTCGTCGAGAAAGACGACATCCCCGACGCCCACGTTCAAGTCGTGGCAAAGCGAAATCAAATTGCCCGCCTTGGGCGCCCAGTTGACGCGCCAGGCGGCGAAATCGCCGCGTCCCAAAAGCGCGTCGTCGCGGCGGGCGTCGAGATAGGAGAGGAGTTCATCCTCGTTGTTCTTCGAGAGGAGGACGAGCGCGACGCCCTCCCGCGCAAGGCGTTTGAGCCCCGCCTGAAAAACGCGGCAGGGGACGAGGCTTTCGGGCCCGTCCTCCGTCAAGATGCCGCGCCAAAGCGTCTCGTCGCCATCGACGGCCAGCACTTTCATCGGCCGCGACCGCTCGAACCACGCGGCCTCCTCGACAATCGCGCGCATCCCCTCGCGCGAATAGGGCGACGCGGCGAGTTTCTCGAAACGCGCGTCGCGGAAGCCCGTCACCTCCCGTTCGAGAACCGCGTCGTGCGACGTCACGTCGTAGACGAAATCGGGCTTGAACGAACCCAGCGGCGCGTCCGGCCTCATCACGTCGTAGCCGGCGTCGCGGAAGGCCGAGGCGAGGAGTTCAAGGCCGACGGGGCCCGTCAAGGCGATCTTCGTCATCGGGCAAACGCTTTCTCGTCGGCGCGGTGGAGCGAGACGGACTGGACAAGCCCCAACGCGCACATGACCGTGATGAGGAAGGTGCGCCCGGAGGAGATGAACGGCAGGGGAAGCCCCGTGATCGGCAAGAGGCCGATTGACATCGCGATGTTGACGTAGACGTGGGCGAAGACGAGCGTCCCCACGCCGAAGCACAGGAGGCGGCCGCGCGTGTCGCGGGCGAAGAAGCCGATCCAGAGCGTGGGGAAGACAAGCCCCGCGAAGAGCGCGAGGAGCGCGAGCGAGCCGAGATACCCCGTCTCCTCGGCCCAGACGCAGAAGATGAAGTCGTTCATGGAGACGGAGGGCGGCAGGTATTTGAGGTGGTTCGCCTGCCCCTTGCCGATCCCCTTGCCCGTCAACCCGCCGGAGCCAATCGCGATCTTCGCCTGCCGCAGGTTGTAGCCCGCCCCCAGTTGATCCTCGTCGGGAAAGAGGAAGACCTTCACGCGCTTGACTTGGTGATCTTGAAGCGGCAGGAAGCGGAGGATCGCCTCGCGCCGCTCCGGGGAGACACCGGGCTTCTCCGCCTCGTAGACGGCGCACAAGACCGTCAGCGACAGGAACGCGCCAATCGCCATCAGCGTCAACAGCCCGCGCCGGAACACCCCGGCGCACAGCATGACGACGAGAACGGCCGGGGCGAGCGTCAAGGTCGTTCCGAGGTCGGGTTCGAGCAGGATGAGGACGCACGGCACGCCCGCGAAAAGGATTGTCAACAAAAACGTCCGCACCCCCAGCGTCCGCGCCTTGTTCCCGAGAAACGACGCGAGGAACGCGAGGAGACAGAGTTTCGAGATTTCGCTCGGCTGGAAGAACCAAAGCCAACGCCGCCCGCCGTAGATCGTCGAGCCGAAGAGGAGGACGCCCACGAGCAAAGCGAGCGCGAGGCCGTAGAGGGGTGCCGCGACAAGGTCGAGCGTCTTGCGGTAATCGACGAGGCTCAACGCGATAGAGAGGCACAGCCCCACGCACGCCGTGGCCAGGTTGTTCTTCCACAAGGCGTGGAACACCGCCTCCCGCGCCTGCCCCGCCGACCAAATGGCCACGGTGCCCACGGCGACAAGCGCGAGCATCGAGAGGAAGAGAATCCAGTTGAATTGGCGGATGAACTTCAAAAGACCTCCTTCAGGATTTCACCGACCTTCGGCGCGGCGGTCGCGCCGCCCGACTCGCCGTTCTCGATGACGAGCGCGACGGCGACCGTGGGGTTCTCACTCGGCGCGTAGGCGATGAACCAAACGTTCTTGCGCCGCGTCTCGCCGCGCCCGACCTCCGCCGTGCCCGTCTTGCCGCTCACGGCCACGGCGACGCCCTCCCCCGCGCGTGCTCCCGTGCCACGGCTCTCGCCGTCGCCCGCGACGACGAGGCGCATCCCCTCGCGCACGACCGCGAGGTCATCCGCCGGGAACGGCAGCGGTTCGCGCGCGACGGGCAACGCCGCGTTGAGGCGCGGCGTGACGAGAAAGCCCGTGCCGAGCGCCCCCGCGACACGCGCCATCTGAAGCGGCGAGACGAGGAGCATTCCCTGTCCGATGGACATTTGCGCGACGTCGCCCAAATACCACGGCTCGTGATACGTCCGCTCCTTCCAGGCCGCGTCGGGGACGACGCCCGCGAAATCGACGCTCAAGTCGATCCCCGTCTTGCGCCCCAGGCCAAACGCCCGCGCCGCGCGGACGAGGGCGTTCGTCCCCGCCTCCAGCCCCGCGTGGCAGAAATACGGGTTGCAGCTTTTCATGAGCGCGTGCGGCAAGTCGACGAAGCCGTGACCCCAGCGGCTGGAGCATCGAAGGCGCATCTCCCCCAGTTCGAAGACGCCCGTGCACTCGAACGTCTCACGCGCGGGGAAGCCCAACGACAGGGCGGCCAAAGCCGTGACGGGCTTGAAGGTGGAGCCGGGCGCATACGCCCCGCCGCTCGCGCGGTTGAGGAGCGGCTTGTCGGGGTCTTTCGAGAGCCGCCCGTAAAGCTCGTGCGTGAGGATGGGGACGAACGCATTGGGGTTGAAGTCCGGTGCGCTCGCGAGCGCGAGGACATCGCCGGAGCGCGGATCGAGGACGACGCACGCCCCCCGCGATCCCTTGAGGACGCGCTCGGCGGCGGCCTGAATCCGCGCGTCCAAGGTGAGCGTCAAGTCGGGCCCTTTCTGCGGCGCCAACGCCGTCCACTCGCGGATCGCGAATCCACGCGCGTCCACCAAGACCTTCTGCTCGCCCGGCACGCCCCGGAGGAAGCCGTCGTAGTGAAGCTCCACGCCCGCGCGGCCGCGCATCTCCGGGGTGAAGAAGTTGAACTTCTCGTCGCCGGCCTGGACGTCGCCCCGGTCGCGCCCCACGTAGCCGAGGACGTGCGACGCCAACGCGCCCTGCGGATAGACGCGCGTCTCGCGCGTGTCGAGGACGAACCCCGGAAAGCGATCCTCCTGCTCGGCCAAGATCGACATCTCGCGATCCGTCACGTTCGAGAAGACTTGGATGGGACGCGCGAGCGACTGGCGGATGTGGCGGCGGACGGCCTTCTCGGTCAGGGGCGGGGCGCGACCCAACGCCCGCGCGAGATCGTCGACACCCGCGAGGATGGCCGCGGCCGTCTCGTCCCACGTCTTTTTTTGGAAACTCTCGGGCAAACATTCAATCGTCCGCACGAGGCGGTTGTCCGCGAGGACGACGCCGTGGCGGTCGAGGATGCGTCCGCGCGAGCCGGCCGTCTGCACGCGGCGGACGGACTGGCGCGACGAGGCGTAGCCGTAGTCCGCCGACGAGAGAACCTGCACGTCGCGCAGCCGCAGCGCGAGGATGAGGAAGCCGAAGAGGAAGACCGCCGCGACGACGAGGGCGGTCACGTCCGCTTTCAACCGCTCGGAAACGACCTCACCCGATTTCATTGGCCGCCGCCTTGTCCTCGACGAGGGAGAGAAGCCCCAGCACCGCGAGAATCGCCGCCACGCCGAGGGGGAAGGCCATGACGACGCGCCCGAAGACGCCCCCTTGGACGTGGGCGCACCAAAGGCTCAACCAAAGTTGGTAAACAGGATACGCGAACACGAAGATCAGCGTCCGAAACGGCGTCCACCGGACGAGCGCGGCGAGAAACAGGAAGAAACTCGCGCTCGCCAAAAGCGGCAGCGACGAGAGCGCGTCCTCCGCCGCCCCCGCCCCCAGCGCGTAGGCGATGGGCAATGCGATGGGTTTTTTCGTGGCGAAAAAGGGAACGGCGGCGAGAAGGACGGGGACGCCGACACCCAAAACTTTTGGGAGAAGCTCCTCCGCCGCCGCGCCAAGGACGAGCGTCATCAAGGCGAGGATGAAAAAGAGGCTAGTGTTTTTCACGGCGGATGAACACGTCGTCAAGCGTGTCGGGGTCGACGGCGGGGAGGACGCGGCCTTGCGCGAGATAGACCCCGACCTCCAGCCCGCGCGGGAAGACGCCGCCCAAGCCCGACGTCAAGACGCGCGTGCGGGGCGGCGGTTCCTCCACGAGCGTGAGGTGACGCAGGAGAAGCCCCTCGTCGCTGCCGCCCGAGAGGATGCCGACGGGCGGCGTCGCCGCGCCCGTTTCCAATTCGCAGGAGACCTTGACGGTCGGGTCCGCGAGGAGGCGCACCTCGGCCGTGTGCGGCGTCACGGCGCTCACGCGCCCCACGAGCCCCTCGGGGACGACGACGGCCGCGCCAACGACAAGCCCCGCGTTCGACCCCTTGTCCACGCGCAGAACCTCGTGCGACGAGGCCGCGCCGCCGCCGGAGGAGAGGACGGCCGCCGGAATCCAGTCGCCCCCGACGCGGGTCTGGTAATCCAAAAGATCGCGGAGACGGCTGTTCTCCGCCTCCAAACGCTCCAAGTCGCCCTTGAGGAGCGAGAGCGCGGCGACCTCGCGCGTGAGGCGGTCGCGTTCGGACGCGGTTCGCCACCCGCGCCACGCGCCCGTGAGGCGCGTCGAGACCGCGCGCGACACCTTTCGGACGCCGCGCTCGACGGGGTAGACGAGTTCCGGCGCGACCGCGCGCGACACGAGAAGGACGAGCGCGAGGAGGCCTCCCAGCGCAACAGAAATCCACGCGCCGAGATGACGCGCGCTCACGACGCCCGCTTGTTCTTCGCGAGGAAGTCGAGGTCGCTGATCACGACGCCCGTGCCCTCGACGACGGCCGAGAGCGGGTCGTCCGCGACCACGACGGGAAGTTTCGTCTCCTCGGCGAGAAGCGTGTCGAGCCCGCGCAGTTGGGAACTGCCGCCGGAGAGGACGATGCCGCGATCCACGAGGTCGGCCGCGAGTTCCGGCTCGCACCGGTCGAGCGTCGCCTTGACGGCGTCGACGATGAGGGCGACCGTGTCCTTCAACGCCCCCCGGATCTCCTCGGAGGAAATGGTCAGCGTGCGGGGCAACCCCTTGACGATGTCGCGCCCCTTGATCTCCATCGTCAGTTCCTTCTCCAGCGGGTGGGCGCTGCCGATCCTGATCTTGATCTCCTCGGACGTCCGCTCGCCGATCATCAAGTTGTAGGCGCGCTTGATGTAGGCCATGATGGCCTCGTCCATCGCGTCGCCGCCCGCCTGACGCGCCGAGTAGCTGTGGACGATGCCGGCGAGCGAGAGGATCGCGACCTCGCACGTGCCGCCGCCGATGTCGACGATCATCGAGCCGGACGGCTCCGTGACGGGCAGTTGGACGCCAATCGCGGCGGCCATCGGCTCCTCGACGAGGAAGACGTCGCCGGCCCCCGCGTCGTGCGCGGCCTCCTCGACCGCGCGCTTCTCGACCTCGGTGATGCCCGACGGCACGGCGATGACGAGGCGCGGCTTGATCTTCAGGTAGCGGGACCAGAACTTCTGCGGGCAGACCTTGCCGATGAAGTATTTGAGCATGGCCTCGGTGATGTCGAAGTCGGCGATCACGCCCGACTTCATCGGGCGGATGGCGACGATGTTCCCCGGCGTGCGCCCCAGCATGCGCCGCGCCTCCTCGCCGACGGCCAACACGTGCTTCGAGCCGGCCTGGATGGCGACGACCGACGGCTCGCGCATGACGACGCCGCGGTTCTTCACGTAGACAAGCGTGTTCGCCGTGCCGAGATCGATGCCGATGTCGGTCGAGAAGAGCTGCTTAAAACGTTCGAGCATTGTCAATCCCCTCTTGAAGAGACTATTTTACCCTATTTCAAAAACGCGGTCAACTCACAAACTGCGCGGCAGTTCCTCCAGCGAGTAGCACTCGATGGTGTCGCCCACGGCGAAGCCCTCGTAGTTCGCGAAACAGACGCCGCACTCCTGCTGGCCCGTCACCTCCTTGACCTCGTCCTTGAAGTGGCGCAGTGTCTGAACCTTGCCCTCCCAAACCTGCGCCTTGTTGCGCAGGATGCGGAACTTCTCCTTCGCGACGAGCTTGCCGTCGAGCATCTGCGAGCCCGCGATCTTGCCGAGCTTGCCGATGTCGTAGATGGCCTTGATCTCGGCGTGGCCGAGGACGACCTCCTTGTATTCGGGCGGCAGAAGGTCGAGCATGCAGTTCTTGACGTGATCCAGCAGCTCGTAGATGATCCTGAACGAGTTGATGCGCACGCCGTCGTGGCGCGCCTGGTTCTGGACGCCCGCGTCGTTGCCGATGTCGAAGCCGACGAGGATCGCCTTGCCGGCCGCCGCCGACTTGACGTCGGTGAGCGAGACGTTGCCCGTGCCGGTGCCGATGACGTTGAGCGCGACCTTCTCGGACTTGATCTCGTTGAGGGCCTGGACGATGGCCTCCAAGGAGCCCTGCGTGTCGGACTTGACGATGACGTTGAGCTCGCGCCGCCCCTCGGCGGCCATCGCGCTCATGAGCGCGTCGAGCGTCGCGGCCTTGGAGGTCGTCAGCGACTCCTCCTTCTTCTCCTGCGCCGTCTGCTCGGCGAGCGTGCGGGCGCGTTTCTCGTCGAGCATGACGCGGAACTCGCTGCCCGCCTCCGGGACGCCGGAGAGACCCGTGCACTTCACCGGCATCGCGGGCGGCGCCTCCTTGACGCGGCGGCCGTGGTCGTCGATGAGCGCGCGAACCTTGCCGAAATGCTCGCCGATGAGGATCGCGTCGCCCACCTTGAGCGTGCCGCCCGTGACGAGCAGCGTCGCGCACGGCCCGAGACCCTGCTGCAGCTCCGACTCGATGACGAAGCCGTTGGCGCGCCGCTTGGGGTTCGCCTGCAGCTCCAAGACCTCCGCCTGGACGAGGATGTTCTCCAAGAGCGTGTCGACGCCCTGACCCGTCACGCCGGAGACGGGGCAGCAGATGATGTCGCCGCCCCAGTCCTCCGGGGTGAGGCCGCGCTGTTGGAGCTGCTGCTTGACGCGGTCGATGTTCGCCGTCGGGCGGTCGGCCTTCGTGATGGCGACCATGATCTGGACGCCCGCCTGGCGGCAGACCTTGATGCACTCCTCCGTCTGCGGCATGACGCCGTCGTCGGCCGCGATGATGAGCACGGCGATGTCCGTGATCTGCGCCCCGCGCGCGCGCATCGCGCTGAACGCGGCGTGGCCGGGCGTGTCGAGGAACGTGATCTTCCGCCCCGCGACGTCCACTTGGTAGGCCGAGATCTGCTGGGTGATGCCGCCCGCCTCCCCGGCGGCGACGTGCTCCTTGCGGATGTAGTCCATGAGCGTCGTCTTGCCGTGGTCGACGTGACCCAAGAACGTCACGACGGGCGCGCGCGGCTGGAGCGACTCCGGCGGATCCTCCGGGATGAGGTCGTCCGCGTCAATCGCCTTCATGACGGGCTTCGCCGCCGTCTTGTCGCGGGAATGCTCAATCGTCACCTTGAAGCCATACTTCTCGGCGATCTTCGTCGCGATGTCCGGCTCGACGCGCTGGTTGATGGAGGCGAGGATCTTCAGCCCCATCAAATCCGCGATGAGGCGGTTCGGCTTGATGTTGAGCTTCGCGGCGAGATCCTTGACGATGACCGCCCCGCGAATGGAAATCTCGCGGTTCGCCTCGTCGACGGAGATGCGCCCGCCCTGCTGCGGCACGACCGGCGCGACACGCGCGACACTGCGCTTGTCGAAACTCTTCTGCCCCTCGCGCCCCTTCTTGCCCTTGCGGCTCGGATCGTCGTCGTAATCGACCGGCTTCGGCGGCTTGGGCTTCGGCGCGACCGCCACGGAAATCGAAATCGTGGGTGTCGGACGCGACGGCTGCAGGGGCTTGAACCCGGCGTGGGAGAGTCCCGTCGTCGTGAACGCGCGCGTCGCGGACGGCGCGGGCGTTTTCGCCTTCCAGCCGGGGGCCATCCGAAGGGGCGCCTTCGCCTTCTCGTCCGAAGCCGGGGTCGGCGCGGGCGTAGCCTTGGGCGCGGACGCGGAGGCGGTCTCCGACGCGGGCGCGGGTGTCGCGGCCTGTTCAACGACTTGCGGCGCGGGCGTCGCGGCCTTCTCGGCAACCTTCCCTTCCGCCGCCTCCCGCGCGATGCGCAAATGCTCGTCGAGCTTCGCCTTCTGCTCGGCGAAGAACGCGGCGTTCAGCCGGGCCGCACGGGCGCGTTTCTCGTCGCGCTTCTTCAAGATTTCGTCTGTCATGTCACGGGCCTCCGCCCCTTACGCGTTTGTCAGTTCGGCGACGGCCTTGGCGGCCGCGTAAATGCCTTTCGCCTGCACCTCGTCGATGCCCGTCGAGGCGATGAAGCTCGGCTCGTCCTCCTCGACGATGCCGTCGATCGTCAGGTAGCCCGAGTCGACCATCTGCGTCGCCACCGCCGTCGGGACCGACAGCAACTCGGCGAGGTTCTTGACGGCCTCGGCCTTCTGATCCTCGAACTTCGCCGTCGCCATCGACTTCTTGATCTCGACGTGCCAGCCGGTGAGCTTCGACGTGAGGCGGACGTTCTGCCCGCGCTTGCCGATGGCGAGCGAATACTGCTCGGCCGCCGCGACGACGTGAACCGTGTTGGGGACGTCGGGATCGACCTCGATGGACTCAAGCTTCGCCGGCGCGAGGGCGGCCGACACGTAGAGGCGGATGTCCTCGTTCCAGCGCACGATGTCGATCTTCTCGCCCGAGAGCTCGTTGACAATCGTGCGGACGCGCGCGCCGCGCTGGCCGACGCAGGCGCCCACGGGGTCGACGTTCTCGTGCGACGTGCGCACGGCGAGTTTCGCGCGGTAGCCGGGGTCGCGGCTCACGCCCATGATCTCGACGACGCCGTCGGCGATCTCGCTCACCTCCAAACGGAAGAGGGCCTCGACGAACTTGCCGCTCGACCGCGACAGGATGACGGACGGGCCCTTCGCGTCCGAATCGACACGGAGGATGATCGCCCGGATCGCGTCGCCCACTTGGTAGTCCTCCGTCGGGATGCGCTCCTTGGACGGCAGGAGCATCTCCGTCTTGCCCACCGTCACGTAGGTGTTGTGGCGGTCGATGGCGCTGACCGTGCCCGAGACGATGTCGCCGACGCGGTCGCGGTATTCGCTGAAGGTGTTGGTGCGCTCGGCCTCGCGGATCTTCTGCATGATCATCTGGCGCGACATCTGCGCGGCGATGCGGCCGAGCATGGACGCGGGCATCTCGATCTCGACCGTCTCGCCCTCGGCGACGGGCTTGCCGTGGTTGAAACGCGCCGCGCGCGCCGTCGAGATGAACCCGGGGCCCGCCTCCTCGTCGGAGACGACGAGCGTGTCGTAGACGTGGAGGGAGAGATCCTTGCGGTCGATGACGACGCGCAGGTCGTTCGTGACGTTTTGGTTCTTGCGGGAGGCTTGCTGAATGGCCTGCTCGATGGCTGTGAGGACGATCTCACGCCCCACGCCACGTTCGTTTTCGATGTGCTGGACAACGGCCAGCAACTGATTGTTCATTGCCATAAGTCTTTCCTCCCCTTTCGCGAAGCGCGTCTTTCCAAATAACAAAAGCCCTGTCGGAAAGCGAACCGCCAACCGAAGGATTTCTGATATAATACACTTTTCCGCCGGAAAAGTCAAATAGGGAATGTGCCACCCTTTGCATCGGTCGTTGAGAAAACAGTAAAGGGTCAGGAAGTCCGCGTGGAAACCGGAATCTTGTTGACGCCCTTGTCGGGCGCTTTCACCTTGCCCCTTATCGGGGCTTTCTCCTTAGAAAGGAGGTGATCCAACCGCTGGTTCCCCAACGGTTACCTTGTTACGACTTC
>CAVKTW010000013.1:0-2239 GCA_963659085.1 Candidatus Methanomethylophilaceae archaeon
TGTGGTTGTCGACGACGGCAGCGCTGACCATCAAGAGGCGTTCGCCGCGTTGCCGCCAACGATCATCCTCCTGCGCCACGAGACAAACAGGGGCAAGGGCGCGGCGATGAAGACGGCCTTGCGGTTTTTGCTTGAAGGCCGCCCCTCCGACATCCACGGCGTTGTGTTCGTCGACGGCGACGGTCAGCACAGGCTTGACGACATCCTCGCGGTCGCGGCGCGGGCCGAGCGGGCGGACAAGGTCGTCTTCGGAGTGCGCGACTTCTCGCGGCGGCACGTCCCGTTCCGCTCGTGGTGGGGCAACCGTTGGACATCGTGGGAAGTGCGGCTTCTCTTCGGCTTCCGCGTGGGCGACACGCAGACGGGGTTGCGGGCCGTGCCGAGGCGGCTCTTTGAGTCGCTCGTTCGTCTGCGTGGGGAACGCTTCGAGTTCGAGGCCGCGTGGTTTCCGCTCTTCCACGCGCTTAAGGAGGAGATCCTGACCGTGCCGATCTCGACCATCTATCTCAACGCCAACCGCGCGTCGCACTTCCGCCCCCTGCGCGACACGCTCCTCACCCAACGCGCCATCTTTCGCCGCTCGCCGTCAATCAAACGGGGGCGAAAAGGCTCGCAGACGCTCGCAAAACGCGGGCGGAATTGCTATTCGGGCGCGAATTTGCTATCATAGACAAAACGCGCGGACGCGCACGAACGAGAGGAGGAGTGTCTATGAGAGCGGAATTTCGGTGGTGTCTTTTCATGGGGGTGGCGTGGCTTCTGTCGGTCGCGACAGCCGGCGCGGTTGACGCGCCTGACATCTGCGACAACGCCTACCTCTGGCTCGACGGTTCGCAGACGAACACGATGACGTTCTCCGGGCGCGAGATCACCGAATGGCGCAGCGTGAACGGCGGCGTCGCCGCGTCGGCCTACGCGCTCACCAACTCAAGCGAGAAGGGTCACTCGCCGTCGGGGCCGCGCCTGAACTTCAAGGAGGCGTCCGGGCCCCTCGTCTCGTTCGGCGCGACGAGTTCCTGCCGCGACCTCGCCTTCCCGCGCACCGAGGCCATCAAGGCGGTCTTCATGGTCGCCAAGATCGAGAAGAGCGCCAATGCGTTCTTTCTCGGCGACTCAGACGTGTTCCAGTTCCATCGCGGCGCGAACGGGCAGTTCTGGCATTCGTCGCACGGCGCCACCTCGAAGGGCGCGTTCGCCCTGAACGGCGTGACCGTCGACTCGCCCACCTCCACGACGATGCCGGAGAGCCTCTCGCTCTTCGACGTCACGGCCTCCGACGGCGAGGCCTTCACCGCCTCGCAACTCTGCTACGACCGCCAGGGCGACAACGACAGCTCCCCGCGTCGCGGCGGCAAGGAGATCGCCGAAGTCCTCGTCTTCACGAACGCGCTGACGACGGCGGAGCAACAAGGTGTCCGCGACTACCTCCTGAAGAAGTGGAACCTCTTCGGCATCGGCGAGGCCTCGGTCGTCCGCGCCCACCCGCGCCTCACGCTGGGACTCGACAAGGAGTCCCTGATCGGGTTCAAACTTCTCGACGGCGCGGCGGGGGCGATCACCAACCTCACGGTGCGCTTCGACCTCACGAACGCGACGCCCGCGCAAATCACCGACGTCCGCATTTGGCGGCAGAAATACGACTCGTCCGCCGGCATCCTGCCGTTCGCCTTCTTCGAGCGCGACGCCGTCGACCTGCTCGCCGCCGGTCTGGGCGCGACGCGGCGCGAGGACGCGGGCGGCTTCGAGGTCGCCTTCGCGGCGACGAACGTCACCAGCGCGCTCACCCTCACGCCCAAGAGCGGCACGATGGCCGAGGGCGATTACGTGTGGGTGACGGCGCACATCGACGAGGGGTTGGCGACGAACGCCGAGATTTTCGTCTCCTTCGCGGGCGACCGCGTCCAGCTCACCTCCGGCGATTTCAGGCTTCACAACCAACAAGCGCGCGCGCCGCACCGTCCCTTCCCCTACCGCTACCAAATCGGCGCGTTCGTCCGCCAGGACAGCCTCGTGGACTGCGGCTCGCGGGACTCGGACGTCTTCTCCTCGAACCCGAAGGAGCGGTTCGAGACGCTGACGGACGTCCTGCCAGTCAATTCGTCTGGCAACGGCTACTCGAACGGCAAGTTTTATGTTTCCGGGTGGGACGAGACCCACAACGACACCGCGTCGACGGCGCGTCTCCGCCGCTTGCGCGACCTTTACAACCCCCAGTGCATGATCCGCGTCTCGCTCGTCC
>CAVKTW010000014.1:0-3348 GCA_963659085.1 Candidatus Methanomethylophilaceae archaeon
ATGGACGGCCACATCCAGCCGTTCGTCGAGGCCTGGCTGCAGATGAAGGCGAAGTAGCCTTGTTCGACGACAAGAACCTTTACGGAAAGGCGACGGGGCTGAAGGAGCGCGGCCGCTTCTCGTCGTTCCGCGCCGCCGTCCACGCCGCCGCCGCCGACCTCGCGCGCGAGCGCGATCCCTTCTTCGAGAAACTCGTCGACGGCTGGCCGCGCCTTTTCCCGAACTCCCCCATCCGCCCCGGACGCTTCGAGGGCGGAATCATCTTCCTCTACGTGCGGAGCGCGGCCGCCCTCTTCGCGGCGCGTCCGCAGTTGAAGGCCATCCGCGAACGGCTTATGACGCTGGAGGGAGCGCCCCGCAAACTCGTTCTCCGCCTTGAGGCGCGCGCGACATGATCCTCTGCTCGATCCTGCTGGCCGCGACCTTTTCCTGCCCCTTGGAGCGCGTGACGTCGACCGACCCCGCCAAGGCGCAGTCCGCCTACGACGCGCGTGTCGCGCAGCTCCTCTACGAGACGCCGCTCGCCATCGACTACAAGGCGAGGCCCTACAAACTCGTCCCCGGCTACTGCGACCTCCCCACGCGCGGCGAGGACGGCAAGACCTACACCTTCCGCGTCCGTCCGGGGGAGGGACGCTCGGCGACAAACGCCGTCCGCTCGCTTGAGCGGTTGAAAGACCCGGTCTGCCCGAACGGCTGGATCGTGAAGGACGTCGAGTCGATGCGCGTCCTCTCCGAGGACACGTTCGAGATCCGCCTGTCGCGGCCGGTCGACTACTTCCCGTGGCTTCTCGCGTGCGCGGGGTCGGCCATCGTGGGCCCGGACATGGCGGGGACGGGGCCCTTCCGGCTCGCGAAATGGCTCAAGAACCACGAGATGGTCTTCACGCGGCGGCGGCCGCGCTCGACGGGCTTCGATGTCGTCCGCTATCTCGTCATCGACGACGCGACGACGCAGTGGCTCATGTTCCTGCGCGGCGAGGTTGATTTCTTGAGCGAGATCTCCCGCGACACGTGGGACATGATCGTGGACGCGACGGGCGACCTCGACCCGCGCCTCCGCGCGCGCGGCATCGAGATGCACACGATGCCGACCCTGGAGTCGGCGTATCTCGGCATCAACATGCGGGACCCCGTCGTCGGCGCGAACAAGAAACTCCGTCAGGCGCTCAACTGCGCCTTCGACTACCCCGCGTGGGAGGCCTTCTACAGCCACCGCATCTCGCCCAGCACCGGCCCCCTGCCGCCCGGCGTCGAGGGGCGCGTGGCGGACCCCCTCCCGTATCGCTTCGATCTTGAGAAGGCGAAGCGGTTGCTCGCGGAGGCGGGCTACCCCGGCGGCATCGACCCCGCGACGGGGCGGCGGCTTGTCCTGACGCTCTCCATCGGCCGCCCCGACCAGGCGAGCCGCGAGCTGGGGGAACTCCTCGCGTCCTTCTACGACCGCATCGGCGTGAAACTGGAACTCTCCTTCATGACGTGGGATGCCTATCTCTCCGCCGTCAACGAGGGGCGCGTCCAGCTCTTCTACCTCATTTGGGTCATGGACTATCCGCACGCGCAGAACATCCTGCAACTTTTTTACGGGCCCAACCGCTCGCCGGGCGTGAACCACGCGAACTACGAGAACCGCGACTACGACGCGGCCTACGAGACGGGCGACTACCGCCGCTGTCAGGAGATTTTGCGCGAGGACTGCCCGTGGATTTTCACGCACTACCGCACGGACTGCAAGTTGACGGGGCCGCGCGTCGGGAACTACGTCCCAAGCGACTTCCCGTATGGCGCGGAAGACTATTTCGAAGCGAGGGAAACGCCATGAGGACACTTTACTTGGAACGCTCGACATCGACGGGACGCAACGGCGACTGGGTTGACACGCTCGCCCTTGACCCGCCGCCCGAACGGTTTGTCGTTGGCTTGGGCCCTGGGAGTTTCGCGGGCGTCCGCGCCGCGCTGTCCTTCGCGATTGGCTACGCGGCCGGGTCTTCGTGCGAGGTGTGGGGGCTGCCCTCGCCGTGCGCGCTCGCGGGGGAGGGATCACTCGCCGTTGTCGGCGATGCGCGGCGCGGCCTTCTCTGGGTCGCCCTCTTCAAGGATTTCAAAGAGGTGCGCGAGATCTTCCAAGTCCCACGCGACGAGATCGACGCCGCGATTCCGCCCGATTTTCCCGTGACGACGCCCGACGGTGCGCGGCTTGACGACTTCCTCCGCGCCACCTTCCCCGACCGCTACGTGGGCCCGCGCCTCCCGACGGCGGCGGGCTTGCAGGCGTTCGCCGAACGGAACCCGGACGCGCTCACGAAAGATCCGCGCCCCATCTACTTGAACCCGGCCGTCCGCGCATGACGACGCTCGCGGCGAAACTGGAGGCGTGGTTCGCGCGCGCGAAGCGTCCGATGCCGTGGCGCAAGAACCCCAAGCCCTATGCGTGTTGGGTTTCGGAGATCATGCTCCAGCAGACGACATATGCGTCGGCGCTGCCCTACTACAAGCGGTTTCTCAAAGCGTTCCCGACCGTGGAGGCGTTGGCGCGGGCGCGGGAGGAGGATGTCCTGAAGCAGTGGGAGGGGCTCGGCTACTACGCGCGGGCGCGTCACCTCCACGAGGCCGCGCGGCGGTTCGCCGCGTCGCGTCCCGTCCGCTGGCCCAAATCGTCGGCGGACTGGGAGAACGTCCCCGGCGTCGGGCCTTACACGGCGGCGGCCTTGGCGAGCGTCCTCACGGGCGAGCGCGTGCCTGTCGTCGACGGGAACGTCGCGCGTGTCTTTTCCCGCGTGTGGACGCTGTCCGACGATTTCCGCGACGTGGCCGCGAGGCGGAGGCTTCAGGCGCGTCTGCAGGGCGAGATCGACAAGGCGCAAAGCCCCGGCGACTTCAACCAGGCGATGATGGAACTGGGGGCTCTCGTCTGCACGCCGCGCAATCCGTCGTGCGGCTCGTGCCCCCTCAAGGGCGACTGCCGCGCGTTCGCGAAGGGCGTGTGCGAGGATTTCCCCGTCCGTGGGACGCGCGTCGCGCGTCCCGTCCGCGAGAAGAAAGTCGTCGTCGTGCGCGACGAGAAGGGGCGCGTCCTTCTCGTGCGGCAGACGGGCGGGGGTTTGCTCAAGGGGCTCTGGGATTTGCCCTCCGTGGAGGAGGGGCTTTCCCTGACGCACGACTTCTCGCATTTCCGGCTGGAACTCTCCTCGTGCCGGACGGTCGAGGCAAGCGTCGCGTTCAAAGACCCCGCCACAGTCCCCTTGACGACCACGGCGCGTCGCCTCCTGGGGCTTTCCTGACCACGACATTCTGACGAAGAACGAGGAGGCGAACATCGCCGCGTGCGTCCGCGCGTTCGACGCGGTG
>CAVKTW010000015.1:0-6551 GCA_963659085.1 Candidatus Methanomethylophilaceae archaeon
CGCGCGCGTTAAGCGAGTGCCGCCTCAAGGGCGCGAAGCCACTGTTGGAGCGTCTCGGGCGAGCGGTGCTCGACGATGAGGCGCAGGAACGGCTCGGTGTTGGACTTGCGCACATTGAACCAACCGTCCGCGAACTCGACGCGGAGGCCGTCCAGATCGGATTGGCCGCGCACCTCGCCGAACGCGGCGGACGCCTTGACGATCCGCGCGATGGCGCCGTCCTTGTCGTCCGTCCTGTAGTTCCGCTCCCCGGAGTTCGCGTAGCGCGAGAGGATGGGGCGCATCATTGAGGAGAACGTCATGCCGCGTGCCTTCGCTTTCGCCAACGCCGCGAGGATGCGCGTCGCGCCCAAAATCCCCGAATCCGAGAAGTGGAACTCCTTGAAGTAGAAATGCCCCGCGAGTTCCCCGCCGACGAGGGCGTCTTTCTCGCGGAGAATGGGCTTTGCCAAGGCGGCCCCGACGGGCACCATGAGCGGCGTGAAGCCCTTTTCGCGCAGAACCTCGATGACGGCGCGTGACGAGCGGATGTCGTGAAGCACTGTTGGGTGGCTCGCGCGGAACGCGCCCGCCGGAACGGTCTCCTCGGCGACGACGGGAATGAGGCTGTCGCACGGGACGAACGCGCCCGTCTCGTCCACGGCGATGACGCGGTCGCCGTCGCCGTCGAAGATGACGCCGCCGTCCAATCCCTTCGCGCGCACGAGCGACGCGAGGCTTTCGCGCGCGGCCGGGTCGAGCGGGTTCGGCGCGTGGCCGGGGAACGAGCCGTCGATGACGTCGTTGAGAATCGTGGCGGACGGAAAGACCTTCGACGCGAAAAGGGCGGTCGTCCCGTTGGAGCAGTCCACGGCGAGGCGGAGATTGTCGAGGTTGCTTTGCGATGCCCGCTCGCGCTGCCACGCGGCGTAGCGCGTGTGATACGCCTCCGCGACGCCGGGGTCGGATTGCGGCCTTTTTCGGGAGGGGTCGAAGGTGCGAGACGCGAGCGTGGCGACGAGAGCCTCCACCTCCTGCAGACCCGTCTTGTAACTGACGCTTTTCGCCCCGCGCCGCGACACCTTCATGCCGTTGTCGCCCGGCGGGTTGTGGGAGGCCGTCACCATGACGGAGCCGTCGAAGTCGTCCTCGCCCGTGAAGAAATAGATTTCAGGCGTTGTGGCAAGGCCAATGTCCGTCACCTCGACGCCCGCGTCGGTCAGCCCGGCGACGAGGGCGCCGCAGACCGCCTCCGAGCTCAGCCGCCCGTCGCGCCCGACGAGCCATTTTCCGCCGGGGATGACGCGCGGCAGGGCCAGCCCCACGCGGTAGACGGTGTTGAGGTCGAAGTCGACCCCGAATGTTCCCCTCATGTCGTAGGCTTTGAAGAAGCTCATGAAGTTATTATACCAAATTTGATATACTATTCTTACCATGAAGGAGAAAACGATGAGCCATCTTCTTGACGATCCGTATCTCAAGGATTTCGCCGGGGCGATCACGGGGCGGGCCCGCCGCGCGAAAGACCGCGCCGCCGAGCTCACGGACTGCAAGCGTCTCGCCGACTGGGCGAACGCGCACGACTACTTCGGCCTTCATCGGACGGCGGCGGGCGACTGGGTTTTCCGCGAGTGGGCGCCGCACGCGACCTCGATGTGGCTCGTGGGCGACTTCAACGGCTGGAAGATCGACCCCGCCTTCGAGCTCTTCCGCCTGAGCGGGTCGGACACGTGGGAGCGCGTCATCCCGGCCGCGCGGATCAAGGCGGGCGACAAGTATCACCTGGAGATGCGCTGGGAAGGGGGGCGCGGCGAGCGCATCCCCGCCTACGCCCGCTACGTGACGCAGGACCCCGAGACGAAACTCTTCTCCGCCGAGGTCTTCGAGTCGACCTACCGCTGGTCGCACAAACGCCTCGCCACCCGCCCGCCGCGCGCGCCGTTCATCTACGAGTCGCACGTCGGCATGGCGACGGAGGAGAAGAAGGTCGGCTCCTACGCGGAGTTCCGCGACAACATCCTGCCGCGCGTCAAGAAGGCGGGCTACGACACGGTGCAGCTCATGGCCGTGATGGAGCACCCCTACTACGGGAGCTTCGGCTACCACGTGAGCTCCTTCTTCGCCGCGTCCTCGCGCTTCGGCACGCCCGACGACTTGAAGAGCCTCGTCGACACGGCGCACGGGATGGGGCTTCGCGTCATCATGGATCTCGTCCACTCCCACGCCGTCGCCAACGAGCGCGACGGCCTCTCGCGCTTCGACGGCACGGACTACCAGTATTTCCACAGCGGCGGGAAGGGGTGGCACTCCGCGTGGGGCAGCCGCTGCTTCGACTACGGCAAGATCCCCGTCCTCCACTTCCTGCTCTCGAACTGCAAGTTCTGGCTGGAGGAGTATGGCTTCGACGGCTACCGCTTCGACGGCGTGACGTCCATGCTCTTCTGGGATCACGGCCTCGGCTCCGCGTTCACCTCTTACGCGCAGTATTTCAACGGCTCCGTCGACGACGACGCCTGGGTGTATCTCAACCTCGCCAACCGCGTCATCCACGAGGTCAACCCCAAGGCGATCACCATCGCCGAGGACGTCTCCGGGATGCCGGGCGTCGCCGCGCCGATCCGCGACTGCGGCATCGGCTTCGACTACCGCCTCGCGATGGGCGAGCCCGACTTCTGGTTCCGCCTCGTCGAGAAGACGCGCGACGACAACTGGCCGATGGGCGGCATCTACCACGAGCTCACCAACAAACGCGCCGAGGAGAAGGTCGTCAGCTATGTCGAGAGCCACGACCAGGCGCTCGTCGGCGGCAAGACGTTCTTCTTCACGATGGCGGACGCGGCCGTCTACTGGGGCATGGGCAAGGATCAGCACGGCGAGGCGATCGACCGCGCGCTCGCGCTCCACAAGATGGCGCGTCTCGCCACGTGCGCCCTCAACGGCGGGGCCTACTTGAACTTCATGGGCAACGAGTTCGGCCACCCCGAGTGGATCGACTTCCCCCGCGCCGAGAACAACTGGGACTATTCGCACGCGCGGCGGCAGTGGTCCCTGCGCGACGACGACACCCTCCAGTTCAAGGCGTTGGGCGACTTCGACGAGGCGATGGTCAAGGCCGTCCGCGCCGCCACCGGGACGCCGTGCAAACTCATCGACAACGAGCCGGACAAGATCCTCGCGTTCCTGCGCGGCGAACTCCTCGTCGTCCTCAACTTCCACCCGACGGCGAGCTACACGGGCTACGGTGTCCTCGTGCCGCCGGCGACGCGCTGGCGCCACCTCCTCGACACCGACGAGACGCGCTTCGGCGGGCAGGGTCGCATCGAAGGGGGGCGCGTCTACGAGCCGGATCTCGTCTACGACGCCTCGCACAAGGAACTCGTCGAGCAGGTGAAACTCTACATCCCCGCCCGCACGGCCATCGTCCTCCGCCGGGAGGATCGCGGGAACGCAACGGAAAAATAACAGGAACAAAATAGCAGACATAATGAAAGACTCCACAGATCCGCACACGGGGCTTTCCTCGGCGGAGGTCGAGGAAAGCCGCCAAAAGTTCGGACGCAACGTCCTCACGCCGCCCAAGAAAACCTCGCTCCTCGTCAAGTTCCTCGCCCAGTTTCTCGACCCGCTCATCCTCATCCTGCTCGCCGCGCTCCTCCTCTCGTGCGGCATCTCGCTCTACGAGGTCGTCGCCGCGAACGAGGGCGTCTCGGCGTTCTTCGAGCCGATGGGCATCTTCACCGCGATCCTCCTCGCGACGGGGCTCTCCTTCCTCTTCGAGGAACGCGCCGGGCGGGCGTTCGACCTCCTCAACCAAGTCCAGGACGACGAGGGCGTCGAGGTGATCCGCGACGGGGCGTCGCGGAAAGTCCCGCGCCGCGACATCGTCGTCGGCGACATCGTCGTCCTGACGACGGGCTGCGAAGTCCCCGCCGACGGGACGCTCCTGAGCGCCTCGTCGCTCGGTGTCGACGAGTCGTCGCTCACCGGCGAGCCGATGTGCCGCAAGACGACGGACGAAACCCTCTTCGACCCGGAGGCGACATTCCCCTCGAACGCGGTCTTGCGCGGCACGAAAGTCGTCGAGGGCCACGGGCTCATGCGCGTCACGGCGGTGGGCGACGCGACGGAGAACGGCAAGGTCTTCCAGGCCGCGCGGATCGACGACTCGGTGAAGACGCCGCTCAACGAGCAGCTGGAGCGTCTCGCGCAGGTCATCTCCCGCGTCAGCTATGGTCTCGCCGCGCTCGTCATCGTGGGTCGGCTCATGTCGTTCTTCGGTCTCGACCCGGCGGCCGTCTGGGCGGCCACGCCGGCGACGCAGCTGTTCGCGTATCTCCTCCAGTCGCTGATGCTCGCCGTCACGCTCGTCGTCGTCTCCGTCCCCGAGGGTCTGCCGATGGCCGTCACGCTGAGTCTCGCGATGAGCATGCGGCGGATGTTCAAGGCGAAGTTCCTCGTCCGCAAACTCCACGCCTGCGAGACGATGGGTTCGACGACGGTCATCTGCACGGACAAGACGGGGACGCTCACCGAGAACCGCATGCGCGTGCGCGACACGTTCTTTCCCGCGCCGGCGGCGAACCAGGGCCTCGTGGACGAGGGCATCGCCGTCAACACGACGGCCTCGCTCGGCGAATCGACGGAGGGCGGGCGCGAGGTCATCGGCAACCCGACCGAAGGGGCCCTCCTCCTCTGGCTCGACGGCGAGGGGCGCGACTACAAGGCGTTGCGCGAGGCCGCCGTCAAGTTGGCGGAACTTCCCTTCAGCACCGAGCGCAAGTTCATGGCGACGCTCGTCAAATCCGCCGCCCGGCCGGGGACGCGCGTCCTCCACGTGAAGGGTGCGCCCGAGGTCGTCCTCAAGCTCTGCGACGCGACGCTCGCCGACGGTGCGCGGGAGGAACTCCGCGCGCGGCTCGCCGCCTGGCAGTCCCGCGCCCTGCGGACGCTCGCGCTCGCCTGCCGCGACGTCCCCGACGGCGAGGCGGCGATTGCGGGCGACGCGCTCGCCCCCGCCGCGTTCACGCTCCTCGGCATCGTCGCCATCGCCGATCCCGTCCGCGCCGACGTGCCGCAGGCGTTCGGCGAATGCCAAAAGGCCGGCATCGCCGTCAAGATCGTCACCGGCGACACATCGGCGACGGCGTGCGAGATCGCGCGGCAGATCGGCCTTTGGACGGACGCGGACGGCGAGGAGGCGATCATCACGGGCGCCGCGTTCGCCGAGCTGTCCGACGACGAGCTCGACCGCCGCGTCCGGGCGATCAAGGTCATCTCGCGCGCGCGGCCGCTCGACAAGAAGCGTCTCGTCGAGTCGCTCCAACGCCTCGGCGAGGTCGTCGCCGTCACGGGGGACGGCACGAACGACGCGCCCGCCCTCAAGGCCGCGCACGTCGGCCTGTCGATGGGCGACGGCACGAGCGTCGCGAAGGAGGCCTCCGACGTGACGATCCTCGACAACTCCTTCGCGTCCATCGTCCGCGCCGTCATGTGGGGCCGCTCGCTCTACCGCAACATCCAGCGGTTCGTCCTCTTCCAGATGACGGTCAACGTCGTCGCCTGCCTCACCGTCCTTTTCGGCGCGTTCTTCGGGACGCGCTCGCCGCTGACGGTCACGCAGATGCTCTGGGTGAACCTCATCATGGACACCTTCGCCGCGCTCGCGATGTCGTCGCTGCCGCCCGTCGCCTCGGTGATGTCCGAGAAGCCGCGCGCGCGGACGGCGTTCATCATCTCCGGCGCGATGCTGCGCGACCTCGTGGTGACGGGCGTGGGCATGACGGGCGTTTTGATGGCGATCCTGCTGTGGGGGCGACACGGCCTGACGGCGCGAGAGTTGACCGCCTTCTTCACCTTCTTCGTCTTCCTCCAGTTCTGGAACATGTTCCGCGTCCGCGCGCTCAAGTCGGGCTCGATCCTCTCCTTCGCCGACTCGCGCACGTTCCTCGCCATCGCGCTCGTCATCCTCGCGGGGCAGATCCTGCTCGTCTCCTTCGGCGGCGCGCTCTTCGAGGTCGTGCCGCTCGCGTGCCGCGACTGGATTCTGCTCCTCGCCTCCTCGGCGGCGGTCGTCCTCGCCTTGGGGCTTGTCAACCGCCTCGTCGCGTGGGTCGTCTCCCGGCGTTCATGATCGTCCCGCTCGTCATCCTGCTCGCCCTCTCGGCCTTCTTCTCCAGCGCGGAGACGGTGCTCTTCTCGCTGACGGGGGCGCAGCGCGCGCGCATCCGCAAGCGGAGTCCGCGCACGGATCGCCTCATCGACGGCGCGTTGGAGGACAAGGCGATCCTCTTCTCGACGCTGCTCGTCGGCAACACGTTCGTCAACTTCGCCATCGCGGCGATCGGCTACCACCTCTTCGCGCGGTGGCTGCCGGGCGCGACGTGGCTCGCCGTCCCCGTGACGACGGTCGCGCTGCTCGTCTTCGGCGAGATCACCCCGAAACGCCTCGCCCTGCGCTACGCCGAGCCGCTCGCGCCGCCCTACGCCGTCCTCCTCCGCTTCTGGCGTCTCGCGCTGATGCCGTTCAACGTCGTCCTGCGCTTCACGTCACGCGCCTTCGCGCCCGCCCTCGC
>CAVKTW010000016.1:0-4320 GCA_963659085.1 Candidatus Methanomethylophilaceae archaeon
CTCTCAGAAAACAATCTGTTGTTCTTTTGACTCCAAGCGTCCACACAAACTTCATGATCTTTACTGTTTTCTCAACGACCGACTGTCAAAGAGCAATCGCCGCCCGCCTCGCGGGCAACGGATGGATAGTATACCAAATCCCCCGCCCCCGCGCAAGGGGGTATTTTCAGGAATTTTCGGCGTCCGTCAGCGGACGCAGGACGCGGCAGGGGTTGCCGGCCGCGACGACGAACGGCGGAACGTCTTTCGTGACGACGCTCCCCGCGCCGATCACCGCGCCCTCGCCAATCGTCACGCCCGGCATGATCTTCACGTCGCCGCCGAGCCAGCAGTTGTCGCCAATCGTGATCGGGCGCGCGCGCTCCAGCCCCCGGTTGCGGCGTTCGACATCGAGCGGGTGCTCCGCCGTGTAGCAGCCGAGGTTCGGGCCGATGAAGCAGTGCGACCCGATGGTGATCTTCGCGCCGTCCATCAGGTAGGCCCCGTGGTTGATGAACGTCCCCTCGCCGATGACGCAGTTCTCGCCGTAGTCCGTCTGGCACGGCGCGAGGATGACGACGCCCTGGCCGAGGTTCGGGAAGAGCGTCCGAAGCGCCCGATCCGTCGCGACCGTGTCGCCGGGCGGCGTGTTGTTGAACGCGTGGCAGAGCGTCGCCACGCGCGCGCGCCAAGCGATCAATTCCGGGTCGAAGTTGGCGTCATACCACGCGCCGGCGGTCATCTTCTCTCGTTCGGTCATAGGCGGAATTATAGCACACACGCCCAGCCTCCGTCAATTCCGCCCACGAGTGCGCAGAGCGGGGATTTAGGGGCGGTTGAATTCTTCTTCTGTCTCCCGATCTCCGCTACCGTCCCTTTCGCTCGTGCGCGAAGGCGCGGACGGCGATGTTGAGCGAGAGGATGGCGAAGGCGACGACGAGCGCCGCGCCCCACCCCATGCGGTGCATCTCCTCGAACGGCGAGTCCATCGTCGCGTTCGTGATGAACACGGGCGCGGACGGCGTGGGCCCCGAGAAGAAGTTCGCCGGCCACGCATCCGCGAAGAGCGCGGTGAAGAGCAACGGCGCCGTCTCGCCCGACACGCGCGCGATGGCAAGAAGGATACCCGTCAAAAGCCCGTTCTTGGCCGAGCGGCAGAGAAGTGAGAGTGTGACGCGCGCGCGCGTCGCCCCCAAGGCGAGCCCGGCCTCGCGCAACGTGTCCGACACGCCGGCGAGCTGATCCTCCGTCGTGCGCACGACGACGGGGAACATGAGGATCGCGAGCGCGACCGACCCCGCGAACCCGGAGAAGTGGCCGGTCGTCGCGACGAGAACGCCGTAGACGAAGAGGCCGACGATGACGCTCGGCACGCCCATGAGCGCGTTGACGGCGAAGCGGACGGCGGACGCGAAACGCCCGGTCCCGCCGAACTCGGACAAGTAGATGCCCGCCGCGAGCGCGGGGACGATCGCGAGGGCGGCCGCGCCCGCCGTGATGAGGACGGTGCCGAGGAGCGCGTTGGCGATGCCCGCGTGCGCCTCCCCGTAGGGCTTCGAGGGTGCTGTCAAAAACTCGACGGACAACGCGCCGACGCCCTCCCGCGCGATGACGTAGAAAATCCACGCCATCAGGAAAAGGGCGAGCGCGGTCGCGAACGCGGAAAACCCGCGCATCGCCAAATCCGTCACCTTCCGCATCGTTGCTGGTCTTGTCTTCATTTTTCTATCTCCATTCCCCATATCCCATTCCCCATATCCCATTCCCCATTCCCCTCTTCCCATTCCCCTCTACCCATTCCCCATTCCCCACACTCACTCCCTACCCTTGACGAGCCACTGCGTCGCGGCCTGAATCCCGAACTCGAAGACGAGCAGAATCGAGCCGAGGCCGAAGAGTGCGCTCTTGTGGAGGTCGACCGCCTCCGCGAAGTCATTGGCGAGCGTCGCGGCGATTGTCGTGCAGCCGTCGAACAGCCCCGTCGGCAGGGCGGTCACGCCGCCGCAGACGAAGAGGACGGCCATCGTCTCGCCGAGGGCGCGTCCGAGGCCGATGAGGATGCCACCCAACAAGGCGCGTTTCTGCGATTTGACGAGGATGTCCCACGTCGACTCCCAGCGCGTGCACCCAACGCCGGCGGCCGCCTCCGCCAAGGTGACGGGCGCGGCGGCGAGCGCGTCGCGCATGACGGCGGACACGTAGGGGAGGATCATCAGCGCGAGGACGAGCGCGGCGGCGAGAAGCCCGAAGCCGGTCGTCTCGACACCGACGCGCGCGAGCGTCTCCTGCAGGAGCGGACAGAGGACGAACAGCCCCCACATCCCGTAGATGATGCTGGGAATCGCGGCGAGGAGGTCGAGCGCGTGCGCGAGGGGCTTTGCCGCCCACGGCGGCGCGGCGTTGACGAAGAGCGCGGCGGCGAAGGCGAGCGGCACGGCGACGAGGAGCGCGAGCGCGGTCGTCGCGAGCGTCCCGACGAGGGCGCCGAGCGCCCCGAATTTCCGGGCGCCGGGATCCCACTCGGAGGAGAGGAGGAACTGGACGCCCGTCTCCCGCCAGACGTCCCACGAGGCGAAGACAAGCTCGAACACGAGGGCGGCGACGAGGACGAGTCCCAACGCCGCCGCCGCGAGGCAAGCCATCCGGAAGAGCTGATCGGTTGCCTTTTTCATGGCCGCGTCAGAAGCTCCAGCTCACTTCCGCCCGCGCGAAGAGCGCGTCGTGGTCGGCGCCCTCCTTGAAGTAGTCGCCCTTGCCGAAGTATTCGCCCTGCAGCGCGATCTTGCCGCCCTTGAGCCAATCGACCCCGAAGAGCTTGGCGGGCTTCACCTCGTATTTCACCTGCGCGTAGGCGCCGCGGTAGTCGCCGTCGCTCTCCGACTCCCGCACGGCCGTGAAGAGCGGGCCGACCTGCGCCTTGACGGACGAGAAACTGCCGACGTCGCAACCGAAGGCGATGTGCGGGTAGATGAGGTTCGTGTAGTTGTATTTCGTATACATGGGCGCGATCGTCTCGCCGAGACCCGTCTCGCGGTTGAAGACCGCGTGCCAGGCGTGGTCGCCGCGCGAGCCCTCGTTGTCGCCCGACAGCACCCAGACGGCGCCGGTGAGTTTCGGCTTGATGCCGCTCTTCGGCGCGTAGGTGACGCCGCCGTAGGCCTGCCCCGCGAGAAGCCCGTGCGAGCCGGCCTGCCCCGCGAGCTCCACCTCGCCGCTCAGCGTCTCCGTGAAGCGCGGCAGCAGGCGGACGCCGACGGTGTGCGTCTCGAATGTCTTGCCCTCCTTGCGATACTTCGACTCGTCGTTGCGGAACTCCGTCTTGGCGACGTAGTAGGCGTCGTAGCCGAAGTCCGCGTTCGCGCGATCCTGCCAGTAGAGCCCCGCGCCAAACTCGTCCTGCGCGTAGCCGGTCGTGTCGTAGGCGTGCGGCTCCTTGCCGTTCTCATGCTCCTTGCCGAGCGTCGGCATCCAGTCCTTCTTCGCCATGTAGAGCGCGAAGGCGTCGAGCGAGCGCTTCTTGTCCGCGTGCCACGTGAGGCGCACCGCGTCGAAGTAGGCCGAGCGCGAGCCGTCGCCGCCCGTGCCGTCGGCGATGATCCGCTTCGAGCCGAAGGCCATGTCCTGGCGGCCGACCTTCAGGTCGAAGGCACCGTCGAAGAGCTTGTCGGCCGAGAGGTAGAGGTTGTCGATGAAGACGACGTCGGGGTAGCGCTGCTTGGAGGAGTTGGACTCCGGGCGGTTGTAGTGCCGGAACTCGTCGGCGATGCGGACGAAAAGCCCGTAATCCTCGAAGAGCGTGAACCGCGCCCACGGGCGGATGCGGACGCGGGCGTAGTTGGAGTCGTCCGCCTCGCCGCGCTTGTCGTTCGGCAGGTTGTCCGTGACGTCGTAGCGCAGGCGCACGTCGGCGCCCACGTCGATGCGGGCGTTCTCGTTGGAGACGACTTGAGCGCCGGAAGCGCACAAGGCCGCTGCGGTGGCGCAAGACGCGCCCAGGAGAGCCAGCGTCTGTTTCTTTGTCATGTTCGTTTTCATGTCTTTTTTCTTTTCTTTGTTGTTCGCCGCATAGTATGGACTTTCCCTGTTAGGCGCGAATAAGGAAAGTGTGAAAATCGCATTAAAGTTCAGCCGCCGTTGTTCCTGGCTCTGCGATATGCTATAATAGTGGCAGTTCAAGACAAATACTGCAAATGAAACGGCAGAATATCCTCTATCCGAAGGCCGCGAAGGCTCTTCTGTCGCTCGGCGAGAACCTGCGCCTCGCCCGGCGGCGGCGCAAGATCACGGCGAAGATGATGGCCGAGAGGGCCAACCTCTCGCTGATGACCCTCCGTGCCGTCG
>CAVKTW010000017.1:0-3101 GCA_963659085.1 Candidatus Methanomethylophilaceae archaeon
AAAAAGCTTGCAGCAATGCGCCCCGACGAAGCGACCTCATTCGTGTAGATTCGTGAAGATTCGTGGCTAAAACAAAAAACCACCGCCAAAATCACCCGCCTGTCCGGCGCGAGCTAATCTTACCCTGAAGCGGAGAGGCGGACGCGGGGGTCGAGCGCGGCGTAGAGGAGGTCGACGGCGAGGTTGACGAACTGGTAGAGGAGTGCGCCCAAGACCACGAGCGTCCGCACGACGGCCATGTCCGAGGAGTGGATCGCGCTCATGGAGACAAAGCCCAGGCCGGGGATGCCGAAGAAGCTCTCCAAGAGGATCGAGCCCGAAAACAACCACGGGATCGACAGCGACACGTAGGTGACGATGGGGATGAGCGCGTTGCGCAGGACGTGGCGCACCATGATGGTGGCGGGACGAAGCCCCTTCGCCCGCGCCGTCAGGACATACGGCTTGTAAACCTCGTCGAGGATCGCCGTCCGGAAGAAGCGGACGTCGCACCCCAGCGACGAGAGGATGCCGATGCCCGCCGGCAGGACGAGGTAGAACGCGGACTCATAGCCCCAGACGGGAAAAAGCCCCCATTTGTAGGACAGGAAGAACTGCCCGCCCAGCACCCAGACGACGTAGTTGACGCTCATCAAGACCGTCGAGAAAAAGAGGATCGCCCGATCCACGAGCCGCCCCCGGAAGGCGGCGGCGAGCATGGCGAGCATCAGCGCGAGAATCGTCCCGCCCGCGAGGATCGGCAGCGTCAGCGACAGCGTGGGCCCGACGCCGCGCGCGAGGACGTCGATGACAGGCTCGTTGTTCTCCAGGGAATAGCCGAAGTCGCCCGAGAGGACGCCGCGCACGAACTGGGCGAACTGGACGAGGATGGGCTTGTCATACCCCCACTGGTGGTTGAACGCCGCGATGGCCTCCGCCGTCGCGTTCTTCCCAAGGATGGCCGCCGCCGGCGACGAGCCGACGACGTGGAAGAGGAGGAACGAGAGGAGGAGGACGCCCAAGGTGACGGGCACCGCCTCCAGAACGCGGCGGACGGCGTATCTCAGCATCCGCACGCCGCCTTCAGCGCCGCCACGAGAGCCTCCGCGTCCGTCGTCTCCAAACGGCGCAACGCGCACGCCCAGCGATACGCGCCCGACCCGTTCGTGTCGTAGGGGCGGTCGGAGAAGAGCTCGTCGAACGCCTTGCGCCGCGCCCGATACGCCTCCTGCGTCTCGACGAACTTGCGGCGGAAGCCCTCGCAGTAGGCCTGCGCGAACATCGCGTAGTCGTTCACGAGCGGTTGGCGCGAGCGGACGCACGCCGCGTAGTTCGCGACGGTCTCCACGAGCGGCGTCTCGTAGTCGACGAAACTGCCCGAGTGGTCGGTGATGGCGATCTCGGAGGGCAGGTCGTCCTCGCCCGTGCGGACGATCTCGTAGTCCTTGTCGAAGAGGAACTCCCGCGTCGTCGAGCTGCGCCGCCCCACGATCAAGTCGGTCGCGGCGGCCTGCCCCATGAGGAAGGCGAACTTCTGCGCCCACGCCGGGTTGCGGAACCGCGCCGGCGGCACTTTGTCGGAGGCGGTGCCGTCGAGGTAGGCGCGCACGAGGTAGCTCGTCCGAATGACGCAGCCCTTGTATTGGTTCGCGCCCTGATACTTCTCGGAGAACTGTCCGATCCCCAAACGCTTGGGGATGTTCATGCCCAGCTGGCGGCACATGAGGCGGCGATCCAGCACGAAGTCGGCGTATTCGTCCGCCTCGAACGTGGCCTGCAAGAGGTTCTTGCCCTCGTCGAGATGCTCCGCGATCCCCCACTTCAGGAGGCGGACGATCATGACCTTCGTCACGGGCGACGTCGTCTCGGCGTATTGCATGATGTAGATGTGCCCCCGGCGGCTGCCCGGCACGGGGACGCGGGAGAGAGATCGGGCGATGCGCCCGATGTTGACGTAGGCGATCTTGCTGAAGAGGCGCGTCATGTTGAAGAGGAACGCCTTGACGCGCGAGTCGCACAGCGAGAGCAGCTGGGGATCCTGCGTGCGCGTCGCCTCGTCGTAAACCTCGTCGAAGACGATGCGATCCGCCTCGACGCGGACGCCGGGCAGCCACTCGATCTGGCGGTAGAACTCGGGCGCCAGCTCCTCGACGAGCTCGCCGTCCTCCGCGCCCGTGTCGTTCTCGCCGCGCATGAGCGTCCGGCACATCTCGTTGCGCCACTCGACGTTCTCGACCGTCTCCTCGCGCAACGCGCTCGGCAACTGGACGCGCCACTCCGTGTTGATCTTGTCGCACGCGGCGCGCAGGGCCTTGTCGTCGAGCGCGTCGACGACGAGCTCGCGCATCATGCGCTTGATGGTGGGCGAGAGGCTCGCGGGGAAGAGGTCGACCTCCAGCTGCCCCTTGCGGTTGCGGCGCGAGAGGCCCTGGACGATCTCCGAGATCTGGCGGCGGAACTCGTCGGGCGGCAGGCGGACGATCTCGTCGTAGCTTGAGGCCGTCACGTAGCGCGTGCCGGTCGCGTGGTTGTAGAAGTAGATCGGCCGCTCGTTGATGGCGACGTGCGACTGCGTGACGAACTCCGCCATGTCCTCGGCGGAGATGGGCTGGCGCGACATCCGCCAGTTCTCGCCGCGCGCCCGCAGGGCGTTGCGCACCTTGGCGATGCTCGTGTTCAGGTAGCGGATGACGCGCTTGGACACGAGCGCCTGGAGCAGTTCGTCGGCGCGGAAGGCGAGATCCATGCGCTCGGGGTCGGGGCGGATGAGGACGAAATCCTCCGTGAAGATCAAATCGACCGACTCGGCGATCTCGGCCTCCTCCTCGACGGGCGAGAGCGGTTTCTCCTTCGACAGTTCCTCGATCCACCGGACGCGCTGCATGGCGTGGACGCCCGGCATCGTGACAAGGCCCGGTGTGCGCAGAAAAAGCGTGCCCACGCGGCTCAACAGCCGGCCGTCGGCGTGACGCGCAAAAATCTTCTCTCCAATGATTTTCATGCCGCCTATTATACCAAAAAGAGGGCACGAGGGGAGAGCCTACTCCCTTCCCTCCGGCGCGTCCCTCGTGAGATCGCTGATCGCCCGCGCCGCGAGAGCCATGCCGAACGCGCACGTGACG
>CAVKTW010000018.1:0-4874 GCA_963659085.1 Candidatus Methanomethylophilaceae archaeon
CCTGAGCAACTGCTCCTTGGCGACGGCGAAGCCCATCGCGCGGTCACCACCCACGCACACGCCCAAAATCCCTGGCGCACACCCGTAGCCTTGGATCTTCTGGACGGCATCGAGGACGCACGCCCTCACGCCCGCCATGTCGCGCCCCGCTTGAAGCGTCGCGTCGGGGAGCGAGTATTGACGCGACATGTTCTCGCTGCCGCCGCCCTTCATGAGAAGCGTGACGCGGGGGGAGTCGGACTCGACATAATGGATGACGGGAAACCCAAGTGCGCAATTGTCGTCGTGCGACGCGCCCGAGAGCGGGTCGAGGCAGTTCTTGCGCAGGAAGCCCCGCCGTGTCGCCTCGCGGACGGCCTCCTCCACGCGGGCGCGCGTCACGCGGCGGCGCAGTGAGTCGGCGACGAAGAACGTCAGCGTCCCCGTGTCCTGACAGAGCGGCGTCGAGCGGTCTTTGGCCAACGCGCAGTTCTCCAGAAGCGTCTCGAAGACGAACGCGGCGCGGCTGCCCTTCCCCTCGCGTCGGGCGGCGCGGCGCAAGGCGGCGAGGACATCGTCGGGGAGTGTCGAGGACGTCTTGCGGATGAGCTCGACGAGCGTTTCAACGATTGTCACGCCGCGCCCCCTTCCAAGAAAAGAAGAACGTCCTTCGCGAAATCCTCCGGGGGGATCGCGCACGACGCGGGAACGCCCATGCGTCCGGCGCACGCATCGAACATCCGCGTCTTGATGTGGCGCGGCTCGAAGGCGTGGACGCGGATGTTCTTCGCATTCAGTTCGGCCGCCATCGCGCGGCAGAGCGCGGAGAGCGCCCCCTTGGACGCGCAGTAGGCGCTCCCGCCCGGCCAGCCTTCCGTCGCGCTGACCGACGAGACGGCGGCCACGCGGAAACACGCGGGCGCGAAAAGTTTGTTCGCGACGATCTCGCGCATGAGCGACATGAAAAGCCCGCAATTGACGCGCAGTGTCTCGGCGAAGAGCGCGTCCCTCGTCAGCGCGACGGGTTTGACGGGGCAGACACCCGCGCAGAAGGCGAAGCCGTCGAGCGGCGCGGCGGCTTTGAGATGCGAGACCCACTCGCCCGCGCCCAAGTCCGCGCGGTCGAGGGCAACCACGTCATGCCCGCGCGCGCGGCACGCGGACGCGACGGCCCGCCCCACGCCGCCCGTCGACCCTGCGAGAAGAACGCGCATCGCTCAAGGCGCCATGTCCGCCGCGCGGGGAAGGTCGCTGCTGAAATAGAACTCCTGCCCCGTCGCGTCCATCACGCCGCGCCAGAGGTCGCCCGTCAGCGGGACGGTCTGCCGCTCGATGGTCGCCAGGGCGATCGGCACGAGCGTGTAGCTCTCGCCCGTCGAGCCGACGACGCAGTTCGTGCGCCCCGCCATCGCGGCGTGGACGGCGTTTCGCGCCAGCATGTAGCAGCGGATCGCGTCCGTGCCGCGCGCCGGGACGGAGCGGATGGAATAGCTCGGGTCGAAATACTTGACGGAGCACGGGACGCCCTTCGCCTTGAAGTGCGCCGAGATCGCGTCCTTCAGGAGGCCGCCGATGTCCTTCTTCAAGATGTTGCCGCTCGCGTCCTTGCGCGTCTCGCCGTCCTTGAAGAGCTCCTGGCCCGCGCCCTCCGCGACGACGATGACCGCGTGCGTCTTGTTCGCGGCGAAGCGCTTTTCCAGCGCGGCGAGGAGGCCGCCGGGGCCCTCCAGCGTGAACTTCGTCTCGGGGATGAGGCAGAAGTTGACGACGGGGTTCGCCGCCGTCGCCGCCGCCGCGATGAAGCCGGAGTCGCGCCCCATGAGCTTGACGAGGCCGATGCCGTGCGGCGTCCCCTTCGCCTCGACGTGCGCGAGGCCGATGACGTCCGAGGCTGCCGCGACGGCCGTCTCGAAACCAAAGGAGCGGCCGATGAACTGGAGGTCGTTGTCAATCGTCTTGGGGATGCCGATGACGGAGATCTTCAGCCCCCGTTTCGCGCACTCCTCGGCAAGGTCGCGCGCGCAACGCAACGACCCGTCGCCGCCGATGCAGAAGAGGATGTTGATGTTCATCCGCACGAGCGTGTCGACCATCTCCTCGACGGGCTGCTCGCCGCGCGACGAGCCGAGGATCGTGCCGCCCTGCGCGTGGATCGTGTCGACGACGTCGGGGTTGAGCATGATCGGCTCGTAGCCGAAGCGCGGGATCAGCCCCGCGTAGCCGTAGCGGATGCCGTAGATCGTCTTGACGCCGTAGTCGAAGGAGAGGATCTCGACAAGCCCCTTGATGACGTTGTTGAGCCCGGGGCAGAGGCCGCCCGCCGTCACGATGCCCACGCGCGTCCACGCGGGGTCGTGGAAGATCTTGGGCAGGGGGCCCGCGCGTTCGAACGTCGGCACGTGGCCGAGATGCTCGCGCAACTCGTTGACGAGCGGCTCGTCTTCGGAGACGAGGACGCGCCGCCCCTCGCAGATGAACTCCAGATGGCTCACGGGCGAGTCGATCTTGCACTCGCCCAGCCGCTCGACGTCGCACGCGTATTTCGCGCGGTTCGCCACGATTTTCTTGAACGTCGAATTCATGTGTGCTCCTTGGAAATCCCGCGACGCGCCACGGGGCGTCACCCCTCCGCGAAGAAACAGTCGAGCGCGTCGGACACCATGTCAATCGCCTCGTTGACGTCGTCCTCCGTCACGTTCAGGGGCGGCAGGAAGCGGACGACGTGCTCGCCCGCCGTCAGGACGAGGAGACCCTGCGCACGGAGCGCCTCGACGAGGGCCGACGCCGAGCCTTCCGTCACCAGCCCCAGCATCAGCCCCTTGCCGCGCACCTCAAGGATCTGGTCATACTGGTCGACGAAGGACTCAAGTTTCTCCTTGAGGAGCTCGCCAATCTTCCGGGCGTTCTCCAAGAGTCCCTCCGACTCGATGACGTCGATGACGGCGCGGGAGGCGGCCGCCGCGACGGGGTTGCCGCCGAAGGTCGAGGCGTGGGAGGAGGGCGTGAAGACATCCGCGAGTTTCGCGTTCGAGACGAGGGCGCCCATCGGGAGGCCGCCGCCCAGAGCCTTCGCGCACGTGAAAAGGTCGGGCGCGACATCGTAGCCCTGCCACGCGAACCACGTCCCCGTGCGACCCAGGCCCGACTGAACCTCGTCGCAGATCATGAGGAGGTTCTTCTCGTCGCAGAGGGCGCGGACGCCCTTCATGAAGTCGTCCGTCGCCGGCGTGACGCCGCCCTCGCCCTGCACGGGTTCGAGCAAAATGGCGACGGTCTTCTCGTTGACCGCGCTCTTCACGCTCTCCAAGTCGTTGAAGTCGGCGTAGGCGAAGCCGACGGGCAGGGGGTCGTAGCCCTCCTGGCACCAGGCCTGCGCCGTCGCGGCGAGCGTCGCGAGCGTCCGCCCGTGGAAGCCCTGGCGGAACGTGACGACCTCGTAGCGGCCGCCGTTCTGCGAACCCCACTTGCGGGCGAGTTTGATCGCCGCCTCGTTCGCCTCCGCGCCGGAGTTGCAGAAGAAGACCTTGCCGCCGAGCCCGGAGATCTCGACGAGCTTCGCGGCCAGCGTCGTCTCGGGCGCGTGGACGAAGAGGTTGGAGCAGTGCGTCAGCGCGGCCGCCTGATCCTGAATGGCCTTGACGACTTTCGGATGCGCGTGGCCGACCGCCTGCACGCCGATGCCGCTCGTGAAATCGTAGTAGCTCATGCCGTCCACGTCGCGGACTTGGACGCCCTTGCCGTTCGCCAAAACGAGCGACGGCGCGTAGGTCGGCATGACGTGGCCGCGATACAACTCAAGGATGCTTTGTGCTTTAGGACTGCTCATTCGATGATCTCCGTTCCCACGCCCTCACGCGTGAATATTTCCAATAAAAGGGAATGCGCCATGCGCCCGTCGACGAGGTGAACCTTGCGCACGCCTTGGCGGATCGCGTCCTCGCAGCTTTCGATCTTCGGGAGCATGCCGCCCGCCAGAATCCCGGACGCCTTCAGGGAGTCGATCTCCGAGAGGTGCAGCGTCGAGAAGAGCGTCGTGGGGTCGTCGGGATCCTTGAGAAGCCCCGGCACGTCCGAGACGAGGACGAACTTGCGCGCCTTCAGGGCCTTCGCGAGCGCGGCCGCCGCGTAGTCGGCGTTGATGTTGTAGAGGTGCGCGTCGGCCTCGCCCGTGCCGAGCGGCGTGACGACGGGGATGATGTGCGCGTCGAGCATCTCGACGACGGCGCGGGGCGTGACGGCGGCGACCTCGCCCACGTAGCCCAGGTCGGGCGAGGCGATCTTCCGCGCCGTGAAAAGCCAGTTGCCGTGCAGGGGCTTCGCGTTGGCGCCCCGGTTGCAGAGCCGCGTGACGAGGTCGGGGTTGACGACGTTGTTGAGCGTCTTGCGCACGATCTCCATCGTCGGCTCGTCCGTGAGGCGCAGGCCGTTCACGAACGCGGGCTCGTGGCCGCTCGCCTTGATGGCCTTCGAGATCGCCTTGCCGCCGCCGTGGACGATGACGACCTTGATGCCGACGGCATTGAGGAAGGCGATGTCGTCCATGATGGAGTCGAGATTCTCCTCGGCCTCCATGACCGACCCGCCGATCTTGATGAGGACGACGGATCCCCGGAAATCCTGGATGTAGGGCAGCGCCTCGGTGAGCACCGCCGCCTTCTCCTGCGCTAAATCAATTCTTTTCATAGATAGAATGAAGCATTATATCAAAAAACCACGCCACACTGCAAATCGGCAAACGGGCCTGGAGGTTCGTGGCGGTTCTGCAAGGTCGGGCTTGAGGCGGAGGGGTCAAGTTCAAGCACTGCGGCGATAGTGCCGCTCGCGACTGTGTGTTGGCAGTAGGTGCTTGCCTGTCGGCATAACAGCCGAGTGCGGCGCAACGCTCTTGTCCTGTG
>CAVKTW010000019.1:0-3146 GCA_963659085.1 Candidatus Methanomethylophilaceae archaeon
GGGACGTCGGGGTCCTGGCGGAAGGCGCGGGAGTTGTCGATCATCTTCGCGCCCGACGCGACGCACGCGTCTTTGAGGGCGCGCGCCACGTCCGTCTTGCCCGCGAAAAGAACGATGTCGAGACCCTTGAAGCTGTTTTCGTCGGCGGCGCGAACCTCATACGTCCGCCCCAGAATCTCCTCCGTCCGAGGGCGGGAGGCGAACACCTTGACCTCGCCGTTCAAGGGGAAGTTCCGCGCGTGAAGGACGCGAATCATCTCCGTGCCGACCGCGCCGATTCCAACAAGACCCACATTGTATTTTTTCATAGTGCGGCGAATTATAGCATTTTCAAGAACGATGGGCAAGAGAGCAACCTTTTCCCCTTCATCGATGCCTTGGGCGTTCTGTCGCGGCCGACGAGGTAAAGCGATGTCGGCACGGCGACGAGGAGCGCGAAGAGGATCGCGCCGAACGCCCCCTCGGCGATCACCGCCCATGGGACGACGAAGTGGCGCGGCAGCCCCGGCCAAATCGCGCCCGTCTTGATGGCGAAAAGCCACCCCGCGAGCGCACCCGCCGGCAACGCGAGAACGATCCCCCACGCGGCCGTGCGGACGGCGGCGAACGCGAGACGCGATGCCACCTGAAGGCGCGTCGCGCCCACCGCCCGCAGAACGGCATAGGTCGCGCGATCCGCGTCCGCCCGCGAGACGAGCATCGCGACGAACCCCAGCGAGAGGATCGCGAGGAACACGACGGGAATCCGCGCCACCTGCCCGATGAGGTCGTCCCCGTGCGCGAGCGTGCCGTCGGCGATCTCGTCCCTCGCGTGCAGCCGCACCGTCGCCTCCGTCGGGAAGCCCAACCGCCGCGCGATGTCCGCCTCGACGAGCCGCCCCGCCTCGAAAACGCCGTGTTGGGCGAGGAAGTCCTTGTCGTAGTCGACCCAGAGATGCGTCATCGGCGCGGAGTGGGCGGGGTCGGTGAGATACGTGCGCGGATCGATCTCGCCCATGGTGTCGAGCGAGCAGAAAACGGGCCCGTCCGTCATGCCGGGAGCGCCGTTGAGCCCCCGCACGAGGCCGCGACTCGTCACCATGTGCCAGTTGACATCCACCACGCCGACGATGGGAAACGAAAGTTCCCGCACCTCCCGCCCGCGACGCGCCTGGACGCGCAGGGTGTCGCCCGCGTGCAAGTCGTGCGCGCGCGCGAGCATGGATGAAATGACGACGCCTCGCCCGCCGAACACCGCCGCGTTCGCCTCCGCCCACGCGCCCTCGGTGAAGCGGAACGACGGCAGGAATTCGGCGCCAAGGAAGAGCGCGTTGCGGGGCGAGCCATCCCTCTCGAAGAAGAGTTGGCGCGGCACGAGCTCGGAGACGCGCGAAACTCCCTCCACCGTGCGCAGTTTTTCAACCTCGTAGCTCGACACGCCGCCCGGCAGCAGTGAGACAATCGCGTCCGGCCACTCGACGGACGGCACAAACGCCCGCATCAGCGACGCGCCCCAGACCTCGACCGCGACGAACGAGGCAAACCCGAAGGCGAAGGCGAGCGCCATGCCGATGGTTTTCGGCCGCCGCCGCCGCGACGCGAGGTCGAGCGCACGGACGCGCAACGCGGGCGCGAGCGCGAACAAGACGGACACGAGGACAAGGATGGGCAAGAGCCCCGCCGTCAGGAGGATCTTCCCGCCGTCCAAGGCAAGCCCCAGCGGGAAATCACGCGGAAAGGCGGACACGTAGGCGGCGAGCGCAAGCACCGCGCCACCCACGCCGAGCAGCCACCCGACCACGGCGGAGAAAAGTGCTTCGTCAAAAACATAGAGGACGAGAACGCCCTTGGTCGCGCCCGCCACGCGCAAGTTGGCGAGCGTCGGGCGGTTCGATTCGACCGAGAGATCCAGCGCGTTGACGAGCAGCGCGAGCGCGGTCAGGAACGCCGCGAGAAGGAGGATCGGCCTCGCGTAGTCCATCCGCTTTTGGTCGTCCGTCCGAAAGGCGGCGAGAACGCTCTCCGAGTCTGGCGTGAGAAATCCGTCCGTGGTCGTGGCAGGACGCGTTTTGAAGAGTGAGACCTCGCCGAACCGCTCCGCGCCGAGGGCGCGGCACGCGGGCCCGTTCGCGAAGACCGTCGGAAACTCGCGCGGCAGACTGTCGCCGTCGAGATAGCCAACAACGGTCGCCGCCATCGTCCCCTTCTCGCCGACGAACGTGACGGCCTCGCCGAGTTTCGGCTCCGTCTCGCGGCCGAAGCGGCGCATCGCCGAGCGGACGCAGACGACTTCGCGCGTTGTCGCGGTTTCATCCACCCAGCGACCCTCGGACAGGGACACGCGCGCGTAAACGTTCGACGCGGGCGCGGCCGCGAGGAGGACGCGCATGGGAGGGCCTTGCAGGACGCGCCCGCCGGGGCGGAGGTCGACCGTGAGGGCGACGGCCTTGAGCGAACAGTCGGCGGCGGGCAACTGCGACCTCGGACGCGGCGATGTCTCACGCTTGTGCGTCTCACCGGACGGCGGCCTCTCGCCGCGACGCGCGGGCGCGAGGCGGATGCCGTCCACCTTCCACGCGGCGAACGGCGCGGCCGCTTCGGCGGCGCGGCGCGGGGCCTGCGCGTTCGAGGTCGCGAGAAGCGACGAGGTGAAGACGAGGGAACCCGTCGCCACGGCGACACCGAGCGCGGCGCAGATGAATCGCGCCTTGCCCCGCCGGAGACCCCGCAGCATGAGCGTGAAGATCATCGCGCTATCCCTGAACGCCGTAAGTCGCCAGATACCGCGCGGAAACCTCGGCGGCGTCGTGGCGCGTCGGGAAGGACGCGGCGAGACGCCCCTGGGCGATGAAATCGACGCGGGACGCGGCGGCGGCGACGAGCGGATCGTGGGTGACGAGGAGGATCGCGCACGACTCCGTCTCGTTGATCGTCCGCAGCAGCTCGCAGATTCGCCGGGCGTTGGCGACATCGAGGTTGCCCGTCGGCTCGTCGGCGAGGATGAGTTCGGGCCTCATGAACAAGGCCCTCGCCAAGGCGACGCGCTGCTGTTCGCCACCGGAGAGTTCCGGCGGCGTCTTCGCGGCGACACCGCCCAAGTCGAGTTTCTCGACGAGCTCGTCGAGACGCGCCGCGTCGGGGCGGCGGTGGTCGAGACGCGCCGGGAG
>CAVKTW010000020.1:0-2620 GCA_963659085.1 Candidatus Methanomethylophilaceae archaeon
GGCGGTTCAGTTCCTCGACAACGCGCAAGACGCCCGCGACGTCAAGTCGCTCCTTTGAGGCGACATTCCTAACTTGAAGCTCGCCCGTCCACGCGCCCTCACGCCATGTGCGAGGGGTCGAGGGTGAGTTTGCGCAACGCCTCGATGCGCTCGGAAAGCGGCGGGTGCGTCGAGAAGAGCCGGGCCATGCGGCGGCGACCGGAGGAGATGCCGAGCGCGCTGAGCGACTGCGGCAACACGCCCGGCTTCAAGTTGCCAAGCCTCTGCAACGCGGCGATCATCGGCATCGGCGAGCCGAGAAGACGCGCCGAGCCCGCGTCGGCGGCGTATTCGCGGCGGCGCGAGAACCAACAGACGACCACGCCCGCCAAAAGCCCCAGCACGATGTCCAAGACCATCACGATCAGGAAATAGGCGAGGTTGTTCGACCGCCGGCGCGACTTGTCGTCGCCCTTCACGAGGAGATACGCGATGGCCCGCGAGGCGAAGACGACGAAGGCGTTGAGCACCCCCTGCACAAGCGTCATCGTCACCATGTCGCCGTTCGCGACGTGGCTGATCTCGTGGCCGAGGACGGCGCGAAGCTCCTCCTTCGTCATCTGCGCCATGATGTCCGTCGAGACGGCGACGAGCGCGTGGTTCTTGAACGCCCCCGTCGCGAAGGCGTTGGCCTCCCCCTCGTAGATGGCGACCTCCGGCGTCTCGATGTTCGCCTGACGCGCCAGCTCGGCCACCGTGTCGACGAGCCACCGCTCCGCCTCGTTCCGGCATCGCTTGATCGTCCGCGCCCCGCACGACCACTTGGCAATCGTCTTTGAGAGCAACAGCGAGACAATCGAGCCGAAGAAGCCGTAGACGAGCGCGATGAGGACGAGCGCCGCCCAGTCCAAGCCGACGGTCTCGGCGAGCGAAACGCCGAGGAAGTAGCAGACAAGCCCCGTCACGGCGGTCACCATCGCCACAACGGCGATGTTCGTCAAGACAAACAGAATGACTCGTTTCATGATTCTCCTCCGAGGTTATTGGATCAGAATGAGCGTGTAAGGTTGGCGGCGGGCGCATTGTCCGCCCGACACGTTCGTGACGCGCCAAAAGAGAAGTTTCTCGCTCACATAGAACAGCCCCAACGCGGACTTGTCATCCGTGTAATCCGCGAGGCCGCTTCCGATGAAAAGAGCCGTTTTGGTGGAAGTGGACGAGATCTTGAACGCGCCCTTGAAGCGCGAGACATCCGCGAAGAAGTGGCGCATGGAGACTGTCGTCGTCACCTCGTAGGTGCCGTCGCCCACCACCTTCGCGAACTCGATCATGTCGGTGGAACAGCCGTTGTTCACCCGCAGGCCGTAGCCATACGTGCCGTCGCAAAGTTCAAGCGTGGGAATGAACGTCCGACCGGAACCGCTATTTGAGGCCGCCAAATACCCTCGGCATCCCGTGAGGCGGACGATGGAAGAGGCGTTGCCGTATTTGTTGAGGTCGAACCATGTGACAGCGAGGTTCTCAAAGGCCATCGTCGCCTGCCACGTGGCGGAATCCTGAAGTTTGGCGATGACCGACGACGCGCTCGGCAAGGCGTTCGCGAGAAGCGCACCCGCGCCCGTCACCACGCCCTCAAAGTCGCCCAACAGCGTGTCGACGTTCGAGTCGGATGTCGGCGCGAGCGTCGCGCCGTCCGCGAGGCGCAGTGTGCCACCGCCCGCGAGACAACGGACACTTGCCTCGCCGTCCAAGGTGAGCGTCGCGCCACCCGCCACATAAAGCCGAGGCGCGGCGGCGAGTGTGCCCGAAAGCGTCGCGGATTTGTAGACCATGAGCGACTTGGGGGCGGTGTCGTCCGCCTTGACGGAGATTGTCGCCTCCGTCGAAATCGTCACGATGTCGTCCGCCGTCGGGACGTTGCCCCCGCTCCAGTTCGCCGCGTCCGACCAGTCGGAGGACGCGCCCCCGACCCACGAGACGACGGACGCTTCCTCCGCCACCGTCGGGAACTCGTAGGCGGCGACTTCCTCTTGGGTGAGTTTCCGCTCAAAGATCGCCATCGCCGTGATGACCATGTTGGAGGCGGAGGAGAACCCCGTCAGACCGCTCCAATCGCCGCCAACCGCGAAACCGTCATAGACAGACTCCGATGCCCGAAGACCGGCGGCTTCAAAGATTTTCGTCGTTGCCGTCGATGTGCCGTTCGTCGCCCCCATGTAGGCGTTAACGCCGGGAGAAGAGGCGTTTTGATCACGGTGGTATGCAAAGGCGAGGCGCGTGAGCGTGCCCGTCAAGGCGGCGGAAGATCCGCCCGTCCAAGTATTCCCTTTCCACACGCCATACGCCTTGCCATCGCCAGGCTTGACGTAAAGGCCGACCTGATCCGTCGTCGCCTTCGCTGTTCCACCCGACACGTGGGTCGTGAAAAGGACTTGGTTCTTGTCGCTTTCCAAATCAAGGTCGCGGCACTGAATGAGGACGGTCAGTTCCGTGAAAGTCGAGGACGATTGAACTTGCAGACCCTTGCCCGCCGTCGCAATCGCCAGCGCGTTGGTCACGTCCCCTTCAACGAGCGGCGTGTTGCCATTGAGCGCAATCGTCCACCGACCCTTGGAGAGTCGGGAGAAGTCCCCGTTCCAAA
>CAVKTW010000021.1:0-8061 GCA_963659085.1 Candidatus Methanomethylophilaceae archaeon
GCCCTGTCGCTGTCAAGAGGCAGACGGCGTGGGCTTCGATGCCGAGGCTCGCGCCCACGTCGTCCATTTTCTCGTTCGTCTTGCCCTTCACCGAGACGCGGCGCACGTCAAGGGCGAGCGTCTGCGCGAGGCTCTCGCGGATCTTCTCGACGAAAGGCCGCAGGCGCGGCGTTTCGCAAATGACCGTCGCGTCGATGTTGCCGACCGCGAACCCCGCCTCGCGGATCTCCGCCACCACGCGGCGGAGAAGGTCGATGGACGACGCCCCCTGCCACCGCGCGTCGCTGTCCGGGAAGTGCGAGCCGATGTCGCCCAAGGCCGCCGCGCCCAACAGCGCGTCGATGACGGCGTGGGTGAGGACGTCGGCGTCGCTGTGCCCCAAGAGCCCCCGTTCGCCGGGGAAAAGGACGCCCCCCAAAACGAGCGTCCGCCCCTCGGCGAACCGATGCGAATCATACCCGAAGCCAACCCTCATCATGGCGAAACCCTACTTCGCGGCCGAGGACGAGAGAACCTCGCACCCGTCGTCGGTGATGAGGATGAGATCCTCGATGCGCACGCCCAAGTTCCCCTCCAAGTAGATGCCGGGCTCGATTGTCACGGTCATGCCGGCGCGAAGGACGTGTTCCGACTTCTTCGAGGCGTTCGGCGCTTCATGGATCTCGTAGCCGACGCCGTGCCCCAACGAGTGGCCGAAGCACGCCCCGAAGCCGCCCTTGCGGATGACGTCCCGCGCCACCTTGTCGAGGTCGCGCGCGCGAAGCCCCGGTTTCGCCGCCGCGATGGCCGCCTCGTTCGCCCGGCGGACGAGCGCGTAGACCTTCTTGTAGAGACCCGTCGGCTTGACGACGAGGTTGCGCGTCAAGTCGGAGCAGACGCCCTTGAACTTGACGCCCATGTCCACGAGGATGTTCTCCTGGCCGCTCCAAACGGTCTCGTCCGGCTCGTGGTGGCACTCGGCGGCGTTCTTCCCCACGCACACGATGGTCGAGAACGCCTCGCCCTCGCCACGGTCGATCATCATCTTCTTGATGATCGCGGCCATCTCGCGCTCCGTCATGCCGGGCTTGAATGTCTTGGAGGCGTCGTTCCAAATCTCGCAGGCGAGCGCTTCCGCCTCGCGCAGACGCTCTTGCTCGTCCTCGGTCTTGACCATGCGGAGTTGGGAAAGATCCTCCGTGAGGTCGACGAACGCGGCCGCGCGCGGCGCCTTCTTCTTCATCTTCAGGTAGGTCGCGTGCGGCAGGGAGAACTCAAGCCCGACGCGCGTGCCAACGACCTTGAAGGACTTGATGTCGCGGCACGCGAGGTCGGGCGCGACGCGGTGCACCATCGGGATGTAGCGGAAGTCCGTGAAGAACGTCACGCGCGCGCGTCCCGTCTTCGGGCGGCGGATCTCCAAAATGCCGTTGTCGCAGTGGATGCCCGTGAGGGCGAGGATGCCGACCTCGCTCATCACGAGGGCTTGGTCGAGGCGGCGTTTCTCGACGGTGGACATGAATTCGTCAATGCGCATAGGGTGAACCTCCTTGATTTGAAATCGTCGTGGACGGCATGTCGACCTTCTCGCGGATGGTCAGCGTCGCGCCGCCGAAGATGTAGCGCGCGGCGAACGGCGAGACGTCGATCCGCTCCGTCGCCTGCGGGGACTTGACGCGCAGGCCGTTCTGCGCGCGCAGGGACTTGACGAAGTAGAGCGCGAAGCCCGTCATCGCGCTCACGACGAGCGCGAGGGCGAAGAGCCCCGCCGCGAGTTCCATCAACGCCTGGGCGCGTCGCGTCTCAATGGCCATGCGCCGACCCTCCCCGCCCCGACACGCCGTGGCCGCCCGTCGGGCGGACGCAGGTCGAGGAGTTGAACTTGAGGAACTGCCGCCCCTGCTCGCGCACCGCGTCGTTCTCCCACACGACGAGCTGCCGGCAATACCAGCACGCCGGGAACACGGTGGGCCCGGAGAGGAGGTAGACGGGCAGATGCTTGCGCACGTGCCTCATCCAGTCCGCGTCGGCCGTGAAGCGGTCGCCGCCGAGCGCCGCGTCGATGGGGATGAGGCGCGAGGCCGTGAACCCGCCCGCGACGAACCCGCGCAGGGCCGTCACGGGCGCGAGTTCCCCCTTCTCGTCAAGAACCGTGCCGAAGCACTTGGCGGCCGCCGTCCAAACGGCCTCGTGCGAATCGTCCGCGTGAACGAGACGGGGGAACGCGCGCGTCACGCGGCAGACGGCCGCGCACCCCAACACGTCGTATTCGTCGCGCACGGGCCCGATGGCGGGAAAGCCGTTCTCGACGGACATCTCCGCCCACTCGCGCCACGCGGCCGCCGTCTCGTAGAACATCCACGTCTGCGCGGGGTCGTTCAGGAGCGTGGATTTCTCGATGTCGTCCAGCGTGGCCTTCGTGAGACGCTGGATGACGTTCGTGCCCACGAGTTCGACCGCCGAGCCCTGCCGCGCGTCGAGGTGGAGCGAATAGATCTCGCTGTTCACGACCGTCCGCCCCGGCCCGACGGAATAGGGCAGCGGCGGCCAGTCGCGGTAGGACGAATACGAGTCGAGGAGGTTGGGCTCCTCGAAGAAGAACCAGCACCAGTTCCGCCCCGCCACCGCTTGGTAGAACGCCACCTTGTAGAGAAGGTGGTTCTCCGCCGCGTCGAGGAAATCGATGTTGTCGACGCCCGCCCAGACGCCGCCGCCCGCGAGCGTCTCCAGCTCGCGCGCATACTCCTCCCACGCCCCCTCCCACGGCGGCGGGTAGAGATCCGGGTTCCTGTCGTAGACGAGGCGGACATCGAAGACGTGGTTGAGCAAAACATCGCGCATCGCCTCGCTCTCGTCGGCCCCGTTGTTCCGCGCCGCCTCGTTGCCGAGGCGGATGCCCTCCAAGGGGCCGAGGAACGCGAGGCGGCGGATCTCCTCCTCGATCTCCTCGCATTTGGTGGCGTCGCCTTTGAGCGCGGCCTGAAGGTGCTCGATGTTCTTCGCGCCAATCTCGTTGAGGAGTTCCCCCTGGTGCCGCGCCACGGCGAGCGCGGCCGCGTCGCCCGCGTGCATGGTCTTGTTCCGCGCCGACACGCTCAAGAAGATGCCGCCGTTCATGAGAACGAGGATCATGAGCGCCACGAGGACGAGCGCGAGATAGACGGCGACCTGACCTTTTCTCATCTCGCTCACCGCCCTTGGTCGATGAGGAAGAGGCTCGCGTTCTCCTCCACGCCCGCGCGTCCTTCCAAGTCGTAGCGGACGGCCCCGTCGAAGATCGAGAAGTCGAGCGAGACGCGCGAGGCCGTCCCGTCGCCGGGCGTCACGCGCAGGGATTTCCAGCCCTCGTAGTCGAGGATGCCGCGCGCGCGCGCCTCGTCCTCGCTCTGGAGGTAGTCCGGCACGCGCGCGAGCTCCATCGCCTCGTCAATCGCGAGGTCGCCCACCGGCCAGAGCCGCGCCCCCGCGACGGGGATGACGGCGACGCGCGCGGCCTTCTCGCACATGAAGTCGTTGAGCCCCACCGTCCGCGCCCGCGCCACGCGCATCGCGGCGTGCTCCAGGAGGATCTTGCCGGACAGTTGGTGCGAGAGCGTGAAGAGGACGACGAAGACGGACGAGACGATCAAGACGGCGAGAACCGTCTCGACAATCGCCTGCCCATGCCTCGCCGCGCGGAGGGACAATCACTCTCCGAGGTTCTTGATCGACTCCTCGCCGATGGACTCGGCGGCCGACTTGGCCTTCTGACCCTCCTCGCTCGACAGCGCCTCCGTCGCGCCGGCGGCCTTCTTGCCGATGGCGCGGGAGAGATAGCTGAAGACGGCGATGAGGCTCACCGCCACGAGGCAGACGATGATGATGTATTCGACCATCGTCTGCGCCCTTCTGAACGTTGCTTTCATGTTGCTTCCTCCTTTTCGGAAAAACTCACGGATACGGGCTCGCGACCAAGTCCTCGGCCCGGGACGCGGCGCGGATGGCCACGTGGACGAACCCCCACAGGATCGAGACGACCACGAGCAGCGACGCGGCGACGAGGACGTATTCGACGAGTGCCTGACCTTTCCTCATCAGTATTCTACCACAAAATCACCGCTGCTTCAAGAAAGCGCGCGCGCCGAGGATGAAAAAGAGGACGTCGGGGAAGAGCGCGGCGAGGGCGGGCGGACACCAGCCATTCTTCGCGAGAACCATGCACAGGATCGTCACGCCGTAGAACGCGAAGAAGAGCGCCAACGCGCTCAAGATTCCCTTCGAGACGCTCTGCCGCCCCGACGAGATGCCCGCCGGAATCGCGAAGAGCGTGATGACGAGGCAGGCGAGCGGCGCGACGATCTGGGCGCAGATGTCGTAGACGACGTCGTCGCGGCTTTCCTCGGAGAGCTCGGGGTGCGTCGAGAGGTAGCGAAACCGATCCGCCACCGAGTAGAACTTCATGGGGCGGTTTTGGAGGATGAAGTCGCTCGGACGCTCGTTGAGCGCCGGGAACGGCCGCAACGGGAGTTCCTCCAGTTCGGGCGTCGGCGAGGCGATCTCCTGACCCTGCGCGTTGAAATGCTGGACGCGGGCGTTTTCCAAGACCCACTCGCCGTCGAGGAAGTCCGCGCGCGGGGCGTTGACCGTCATCAGCCGGACGCCGCGCGGGCGGTCGATGCGGATGCAGACGTTGGAGAGCGACGAGCCGTCGGCGCACAGGAGGCTCTCGACGTTCCACGTGCGCGAGCCCACGGGGTTGCGGTAGACGATCTGGTCGGCGGCCTCGATCTTCGAGGCGTCGAACTTCGCGTTCTTGAGCTGCGAGGCCGCCTGCGCGAAGTTCGGCACGAACCACTCGTTGACGAAGGCGACGAACAGGGCCATCGCGAACGCCACCGAGAGGAGCGGGCGGACAATCGCCTGGAAACTGATGCCGCTCGCGCGCATGGCGACGATCTCGGAATGGCGGCACATCGACCACATCGTGTAGAGCGTCGCGAGCATGAGCGCGGCGGGCGCGAGGTAGTGGAAGTAGGGCGCGAGGTAGCCCGCGAGATAGACGGCGCCGTCCCAGAGCCCGAGACGCGCGTCAACCATGCGCGAGAACGAGCCGAAGAGTTCGAAGAGGACGTAGATGGCGACGAAGCCGAAGAGGCAGTAGAAGAACGGGACGAGGAACTCCCTCAAGATGTAGCGCGGGATGATCTTCATGGGACTCTCACACGGTCAACGCGAGGCCGTCGTAGGCGGGCTCGACGCGCGTTCCCTTCAGCCGCGCCAGGTAATCCTCGTGCGACAGGTCGTGGCAGATGTGCGTCAGATACGCGCGGCGCGGCGCGATGCGCTCGATGTAGGCGAGGGCTTGGTCGAGCGTCAGGTGCGTGGGGTGCGGCCGCTCGCGCAGGCAGTTGAGGACAAGCGTGTCCACGCCGCGAATCTTCTCAACCGTCTCATCCGGAATCACATGGCAATCAGAAATATACGCCAAGCGACTGGCAAGGAGATAGCCACAACAAGGGAACCCATGCTCAACGGCGAGACGCTCGACGCGGAGGTTGCCGATCTCGAACGTGTCGTCGTTGCGGAATTCGACCATCGGGCGGTAGAGGCCGTGTTCGCCACCCTTCGTGCTGATGTAGGGGAAGACCTTGTGCATCTGCGCTTCCGTCTCCGGCATCGCGTAGCAGGGGAGGACTTTGCCGAGGCAACGGCGCGTCCGCCCGTTCGCGCCCTCGTCCGTCGGCTCGCAGTCGATCCACGTGCCGTTGATCGTGTTGAAGCGGCGGATGTCGTCGAAGCCCGCGACGTGATCCATGTGCGCGTGGGTGAGGAGAACGGCGTCCACGCGCGAGATGCCGAAGGCGAGGCACGACTCGCGCAGTTCGGGCGGCGTGTCGATGAGGAAGGCGGCCTCGTCCGTCGCGACGTAGGCCCCGCAGCGGCGGCGGCGGTCGCGCGGGTCGGACGACGCGCACACGCGGCACGAACAGCCGATCTGCGGCACGCCGACCGACGTTCCGGTTCCCAAAAATCTAAACGAGAAAGACATTCGGCTCTTCGATCAGTTCTTCTTCTCCGGCATCTTGCCGGTCGTGAAGAACTGCTCGACTTCCTCCAGCGTCCGCCCCTTCGTCTCGGGAAGGAAGAACGCGGCCGTGATGAAGTAGATCACCGTGAAGCCGGCGAGGACGAAGAAGACCGTGCCGTTGTCGTTCGTCGCCGCGCACCACTTCGGGAACACCGTCGCGATGCCGGCGGAGACGCCCTGGTTGATGATCATCGCAATCGACATGCCCGTCGCCCGGATGCGCGTGGGCATGAGCTCGGTGAGGGCGAGCCACACGCAGACGCCAGGGCCGACGGCGTAGAAGCCGATGAACATGAAGAAGAACACGGTCGCCAGAATGCCCGTCGTCATAGATGCCGCGACCCACCCCTTCGAGATTGCGAGGAAGATCGTGCCGACGCCGCAAAGGCCGACGATGATCCCGGACGTGCCGAGCTTCAGGAGGAACTTGCGCCCCTTCTTGTCCACGAGGGCGCATGCGACGACCGTCATCACGCAGTTCATGATCTTGATCGCCGCGTCCGACATGTTCGCGAAGACGCCGTGCATGCCGGTCTTTTGGAAGATCGTGACGGTGTAGTTGAGGACGGAGTTGATGCCGGTCGTCTGGTTGCAGGCGAGGATGACGACGGCGAGGATGAACGGAATCACATACTTCTTTTGGAGGAGCGAATCCGTCGCGGCGGCGTTCTTCGCCTTCTCGGCGGCGGCGGCCTCGTCGGCGGCGATCATGTCGTTCAAGATCTCACGCGCCTTCTCCTCTCCGTTGTTCGCGGCGAGCGAGGCGAGGGCTTCCTCCTTGCGGCCTTTCTTGTAAAGCCAGCGGGAGGACTCTTTCAACTTGAACGCGCCGAGGAAGAGGATGAAACCGGGGATGCACGAGAAGAGGAAGATCATCTGCCAGGCGTGGACCCACTCGGAAACCTGCGCGGCGGAGAACCACTCGCGGATCTGCGCGAACGTGACAGACGCAGCCTCAATGCCCTTCTCGCCGGCCATCGCGAGGACGTCCCTGTTCGCGTCGCCCATGAAGTAGGTGACGACGAAGCCGATGAGCGCGACGAAGACAAGGCCGATGGTCAAGAGCAACTGGAACATCCCCGTGCCCTTGCCGCGCGAATCCGCGTCAAGGCACTCGGCGAGATACATCGGCACGATCACGCCGAAGAGGCCGGCCGCCGCGCCCTGCATGGCGCGACCCGTGACCATCATCCAAAAGTTGCCGCCCTCGAAGAAGCCGGACGCGCAGATGACGGGGATGGAGACGAGGAAGAGGAGCGCCGAGGCGATGATCATTTTCTTGCGCCCGAACCACTCGGCGAGGAGGCCGGCGACGAGCGAAGACGGGAGAGAACCCCAAAGTGCCATGCCGACAATCCAACCAATCTCGTTCTGCGTGAAGGTGGACGTCCGTTCAATGTAGGGGAGCGCAGCGGCGATCACGCCGACATCAACGCCGTAGAGCAAACCTCCGAGTCCAGCCATGATGAGCAGGAACTTCGCGTATCCCTTTACCGTCATCTTCTCTCCTTCCGGGGCTCAATGCCCCTTTACACACGCTAAAGCCTAAAGTGGTCGGAGCGGAGGGATTTGAACCCTCGGCCTTTTGCTCCCGAAGCAAACGCGCTACCAGGCTGCGCTACGCTCCGACTTGGGAAAAAGAGCCGGCGGCGTCCTACTCTCGCACGGGCGAGTCCCGCACTACCCTCGGCGATGAGGCCCTTGACTTCCGTGTTCGGAATGGGAACGGGTATGACAGCCTCTCCATGGCCACCGGCAAAATTGCCGTTTGGGGAAATAATCGAATAATTGAATAATCGAATAATCGAATGGTCAATTGTTCGAGGATTCCCCGGTTGGGGATTAAAGAGAAGTACAACTCACGGCGAGACGCGAGGAAGAGATCTCACGTCATGTGAAGTTCGCCAACGCCGAACATTCGGTCATTGAACCGTCGAACCATTCGATTATTCAATTATTCGATTATTCGATTATTGGCAAGAAAAGCTAAGCCGCACGCCAAATTAGTACCGATC
>CAVKTW010000022.1:0-4096 GCA_963659085.1 Candidatus Methanomethylophilaceae archaeon
GTCCATGGGCACGTCCGCCGCCGCATCGTCAAAAATCCCGCACCTTTCCACCATTCCACTCTTCCACTCTTCCACTTTTCCACCCTTCCACTTCTCCACAATCTCCACGAACTCGTCCGCAACGACGGCAAGCACCGTGACGTCCTGGGCGAACCGCGCCTTCGTCTCGTTGTAGAGCCGGCCGTGGAACGTCCCAGCCGTCGCCAACACACCCACGATGCCCGTCTTCGAGTGGAGCGCGGCCATCTTGACCGCCGGCTCGATGCCGACAAAGGGAACTTCGGGGTAGCGTTCGCGCAAGAAATCGATGGCGGCGGCCGTCGCCGTGTTGCAGGCGACGACAATCAGTTGGCAGCCGCGCCGCAGGAGTTCGTCGGTGTTCGCGACCGAGAGGCGCACGATCTCCTCCGGCGGACGGTTGCCGTAGGGCCCGTGCGCCGAGTCGGCGAGGTAGAGAGTCTCGACCGTCGGGCAGAGGCGGCGGAACGCCGCGAGAACGCACGTGCCGCCAATGCCGCTATCGAAAAACCCGACTTTCATCGCGAAGGAAAGAGCCGCCGTCCGTCAGTAGCCGAGCGGTTCGTCCACGAGGATGACGAGCGTCGAGGTGTGCGACGGGCAACGGTCGAAGATGGCCGTCACCTTGCAGATGCGGTCGGGCGAGTCGCAGTCGCCGCAGAAGCCCGTCTCGGCGCACGGCGTCTTCTTGCCGAGGCGGCGGCAGTTGGGCCCGCAGGCGCAACGCTTCACGCGCGCGATGGCCTCCAAGACGCCGCCCGCGACGAGCTTGTTCCGCCCGACGACGTAGACGACGCGCTTCGGCCCGAAGATGGACGCCGCGACGCGGTTGCCCGATCCGTCGATGTTGACGATGACGCCGTCCTCCGTGAGCGCGTTCGCCGACAGGAGGAAGAGATCCATCTGCGTCTGGTGGTCGCGAATCTCCTTGCCCGACGCGGCGAGCGCGTCCCGGACGCCGAGAGCCTTGACGGACTCCGATCCGCCCCAGCCGACGGACTGCGCCGACTCCGCCTCCTTCATGACGAGCGCGGCGGCCTCCTCCTTCGTCGCGACCGCCGTCGCCTCGTAGCCGCGACGCGCCAACGCCGCCAGCGTCTTTGAAAAATCAGTCATGGTGTTTTTCCCTTTTTTTAATATTTTAACACAGAGACACAGAGGCACGGAGAAATATGAAATTCTCTCACGAGTCATCCACACGCCGCCGCAACGCCTTGATTTCGCCGTGCGCGCGCTTGTCGGCGAGAATCTTCGCCTTTTGCCGCCGCGACCGCCGACGCTTCTGGCGGCGGACTTTCTCACGCGCCTCCCGCGCCGCGCTCTTGCGCTTGTGCTCGGCCTCCAAAATCCGCTCCGCGAGAAGCCGCCGCGCCAGCCAGCGGTTCGTCTCCCGCGAGCGCGTTTCGCCGCATCGGACGCAGAGGGAACTTGGGCCGTGCGAGAGGCGCACGACGCACGAGGTCTTGTTCGTCTTTTGGCCGCCGGGGCCCGAACCCAGGATGAACTGCTCCTCGAGATCCTCCTCGAAGAGCGAGGCCTCACGCATCAACGCCTGGATTTTCGAGATCGTCTCGGGGGAAATCATCACCCTCCTCCGCCGGTTGCTCCGCCTTGACGGCGAGATAGAACGTGCCACGGCAAATCATCACCCAAAGACCGACGAAGAGGGCCAGCGCATACGCCAAGAGGAGAATCGACGCGCCAATCAGGCCTTGGATCGCATTCTGCTCGTAGTCGCCGCGCAGGACGAGGAGGATGCCCGCGAGCATGAGGGCGCACGGCAACACCAACCAGCCGAGGCACGAGGCGTCGAGGCAGAACGCCTGCCATTTCCGCCCCTTCATCATCCGCGCCGAGACGCGCAGACAGCGGAACGCCCCCCAGTCGGGGTTCTCGCTCTTCAAATACCACGCCTGACGGTAGCGGTAGAGGAGAATGACGCCGGGAACGATGAAGAGGCAGAAGCCCAACGCGACGAGGACGTTCTGCGCGAACAGAAGCCACGCGACCGACAGCGGCCGCAGGAAGCCGCGAAGCCCCGCGCGAAACCAATCCGACCGCCGGTTGCGGCACGCGCAGAGGGAGAGGGAGACCATGCCGAAGGCGGCGATGGCCCCGAAGACGAGCATCGCCAACGCCTCCAAGGAGCCGGCCACATACATTTGGCGCACCGCGTCGGGGGTGGGCAGCGACCAGTCCATCCCCTGGTTCAACGCCTCCAACCGCTGTAGAAAAAAGTCGACGACAGGGACAATTCCACGGTCTTTGTTGTAGTCCCGAAGGAAATAGACGGGCAGATTCGTGACAAGGCCGAGGACGGACGCGCCCAGCAGAAGCCGCCAAAACCACCCGCCGAAGAGCCGCTTCCACGACTCGCGCCTGATTTGCGAATTGACTTTCATGAGTTCCTCCTTGAGTTCAACCGAGACGCGCGAGAGAGAGCGCGACCGCGAGGACGACGAGCGCGAACGCGACGAGCCGCCGCCCCGTCGACACCGGCTTCGCCTCCCGCGCGTCCGCCGCCGGCGCCGCGCCCGTCTTGCGCATGACTTTCAGAAGCCCGCGCATCACGAGCGGCAACCGCCCCTTGGGCGTCGCCACGGCGGCGGCCGCGACGACGAGGCCGAGGACGGCGAGAACGCGGAGAAGCTCCAGGACGTCGCGTTGAGACATCGCCGTGACGCCCTTGTCAACCCGCCGCGCCCGACACCGACGAGATGATCTTGATCATCGGCAGGAACATCGCGATGACGATTGTGCCGACCACGACGGCGAGGACGATGATAAGCGCCGGCTCGATGGCGGCCGTCATGCCCGCGACGGCGTTGTCAACCTCGTCGTCGTAGGTGTTGGCGATGCGCGTGAGCATGTCGGCGAGCGCGCCCGTCTCCTCGCCGACCTCGACCATGGAGGTCACCATCGGCGGGAAGACCTTGCACTGGGAGAGCGGCGAGGTCATGGACTCGCCGTCCTTCACCGAGTCGTGGACATTCTGGATCGCCTGCGAGAGGACGCGGTTGCCCGTCGTGTCGCGGGTGATGACGAGCGACTGGAGGATCGGCACGCCCGAGGAGAGCAGCGTGCCGAGCGTCCGCGTGAACTTGGAGACGGCCGAGCGCTGGGCGAGCGTCCCCGTCACGGGCATCTTCAGCTTCAGCGCGTCGAAGAAGAACGCGCCCTTCTCCGTCTTGCCGACGAGCTTGAACGCGACGACGACGCACGCGAGCGCGGCGAGGATGACGAGGCCGTGCTCCTGCATGAACTTCGAGGCGTTGATGACGGCGACCGTCACGGCGGGCAGCTCCGCGCCGCCGAGCAAGTCGTTGAAGACCTGCTCGAACTTCGGGATGACCATCACGAGCAGGAACCAGGTGATGCCGATGGCCGCGACGAGGACGACGCACGGGTAGATCATCGCGCCCTTGACCTTGTTCTTGATCCGCTCGGACTTCTCCGCGAACTCGGCGAGACGCCCCAGGACGACTTCCAACACGCCGCCGGCCTCGCCCGCCTTGACCATGTTGACATAGAGCTTGTCAAAGATCTTCGGGTAGGCCGTGAGCGACTCCGAGAACGTGCCGCCGGCGGAGATGTTCTCGCTGATGCCGTTCAAGGCCTCCAGCATCTGCTGATCCTTCATCTGCCGCTTGAGGACCTCCAGCCCGCGCATGAGGGGCAAGCCCGCGTTGACGAGCGTCGCGAGCTGGCGCGTGAACTGCGTCAAGACTTTCGTCTTGATCTTGCCGCGCAGGAACTTCGGCAGCTTGATGTTGATCTTGATCTCCTTGTTGAGACCCGACTTCTTCTTCGCCGCCGGTGCCTTCGCCGCCTTCCCCGGGGCCTTCGGCGCGCTCGCCGAGCCCTTCACCTCGCCCAAAGCCTTCGGCACGAGCCCCTGCGCCCGCACCGAGGCAATCGCCGAATTGCGGTCGCCGGCGTCGACCGTGCCGCGCACGTCCTGCCCGGACGCATCCGTCGCGATATACTGAAATGTCGCCATCGTGAAGCCCCCGGTGCGGTGTTTACCGGTTCGTCGCGTAGAGCGGGCCGAAGTTCTTGCACGCGCGGTAGTCCGCGC
>CAVKTW010000023.1:0-3627 GCA_963659085.1 Candidatus Methanomethylophilaceae archaeon
TCGTCGGGGCGGTCGGGGGGGATGCCGAGGTAGCGGATCGCCGCCAGCGCGACGCGCTTGAAGACGGGCGCCGCCGAATTGCCGCCCTGGTGGTAGCGCGTCCGCTGCTCGAAGTCGAGGGAGGCGAGAATGACGATCCTCGGACTCTGGGCGGGGACGATGCCGCAGAACGACGCGCAGTAAAGCCCCGGCAGATACCGCCCGTTCGCGACCTTCTGCGCCGTCCCCGTCTTGCCCGCGACGGAATAGCCCCGGATCGCCGCCCGCCGCGCCGTCCCCTTCGGCGTGGCGACGTCCGCCATCATCGCGCGAACCGCCCGCGCCGTCTTCGCGCTGACCGGGCGGGCGACCTCGCGCGGCGACGCTTCGTAGAGCGTCTCGCCGCTCGCGGAGACGACGCGGCTGACGATGTGGGGCTTCATCCGCACGCCGTCGTTGGCGAGGGCCTGATACGCGCCGATGAGCTGGATGGGCGTGACGGCGACGAACTGCCCGATGCCCGCGCGAGACTGCGAGGCTTTGTCCCACATGCGCTTGCGCGGGTTTGGCAGGATGCCCGTCTCCTCGCCGGGCAACTCGATCCCCGTCTTCTCGCCGAAGCCGAAGCGGCGGAACGAGTCGTAGAGGAGCGTGGGCCCCAAGTCGTAGGCGAGCTTGCCGATGACGATGTTGGAGGACTTCACGATCGCCTCGTGAAGCGTCATCGTCGGCTCCCAGGCGTGGCCGCCGTCGCCGGGGAGCTTGTAGTAGTTCGGGTCGTTCCGCGCGGTCGAGTAGCGCGTCAACGGGCCGTAGCGCTCGCCCTTCGCGTCCAAGGCGGTGGCGACGGTGATCGTCTTCATGACGGAGCCCGGCTCGAAGTTGAACCCCACCGCCCGGTTGAGCCGCTCGCCCTCCCCGCTTCGCCCGAACGCGAGCGGGTCGTAGCCGGGCGACGAGGCCATCGCGAGAACCGCCCCCGTCGCGGCGTCCATGACGATGACCCAGCCCGACGCGGCGCCGAACTCGCCAAGCCCCCAGTCGAGGGCCCGCTCCGCCTCGAACTGGACGTTCGGCTCGATGGTGAGGTAGACGTCGCTCCCCGGCTGCGGCTCGATGGAAACCACGCGCTTGTCGTAGATCTCGCGTTGCCGCGCGTCCTTCATGCCGCGCACGACGCCGGGCGTCCCCGTCAGTTCGCGGTTGTATTTGAGCTCGATCCCCGCGCTGCCAACCCCCTCGGCGTTCACCGAGCCGAGCACGTGGGCGAGCGACCGCCCCAAGAGGTAGCGGCGGACGCTTTTCTCGTGGATGGCGACGCCCGCGACGAGCGTTCGGTCGGCGAGCGTCCGGTGCGCGTCGGGGTCGGACGAGACGGCGAGGAACTGGTAGCGGTTGCGCGTGTTGGCGGCCATCTCCTTCAACGCCGCGAAGTCGAGGCCGAGCGCCTCCGAGATCGTCCTCAGGATCGCCGCCGGCGGACGCGCGGGGACGCCGCGCCGCCGCACGACCTGGTTCGTGAGCGCGACGGGGTCGAGGCGGTATTCCCACAGCGGCATGGACATGACGAACGGCGAGTCCTTGCCATACGCGCCGTAGATGGAGCCGCGCCGGGCGGGGAGGGCGTATTCAAGGTCGTAATTCGGGGCCAGCACCTTCGGGTCCAGATGCGCGCGCGCGAGGAAGCAGCCCACGTCGGCGGCGAAGGCGAGGAGAAGCGCGACGGGGAACCAGAAGCGGAAACCCTCATGGCGGCGAGTCATGGCGTGAAAAAGCCTACCGCGCCTTCTTATACTGCGCGGCCACGCCGCCGTGGCGGCGACGCGCGGCGTTGACGGAATACTGCCCGCGTGAGGGCTTGCCGTCGAGGCCCATGTAGACGTTCTGATCCGCGCGAGGCGGGTTCATCGCGAGCCCATGCTTCAGCAGGGCCTCCTTGACCTTCTCCGGCGTCTTCATCGCCTCCCAGTTCGTCATCTCGCGGCTCCTCTCGCGGTCGAGGCGGGCGAGCTCCTTGCGGTTGTCGCCAATCGCCTTGGAAAGCTGCTGGCAGCTGGAGGAGGCGAGGAAGTTGACGATGACCATGACGAACAAGACCGCCAGAAGCGAACCCACGTTCGTCGCCACCGTCGCGTTGACGCTCATTTTCTTCGATGTTCGGCGGTTCTTCGACATCAGTCACATCCTTTCCGCGACACGCAGTTTCGCGCTTCGGGCGCGGGGATTCCGCGCCACCTCGTCCGCGCCCGCGCGCACGGCCCGGCGCGTGACGAGTTTCACGCGGGGCTCTTCCCCCTCCCAGCGCGAGCCGCCCTCCTGCCGCGAGACCTCGCGCCCCGCGTGACGGGCGAAGAATTGTTTCACGATCCGATCCGTGATCGACTCGAACGTGATGACGGCGAAGCGGCCGCCCGGACGCAACAGCGACAGCCCCGCGTCCAGGGCGCGGCGAAGCTCCCCCGCCTCGTCGTTGACGGCCATGCGAAGGGCCTGGAAAACGCGCGTCGCGGGATGGTGCGCCCCCGTGCGGCCGACCTCCCGCTCGACGAACGCGGCGAGCGCCTCCGTCGTCTCGAACGCGACGCCACGCGCCCGCGCGGCGAGAAGGCGTTGCGCGAGGCGGCGCGCGCGGGGCTCCTCGCCCCAGCGGCGGAAGATGTCGACGAGGGCGTCTTCGTCGAACGTGTTGACGATCTCGGCGGCCGTCAACGCTTGCGTCCGATCCATGCGCATGTCGAGGGGGCCGGGGCGGAGAAAACTGAAGCCGCGCGCGCCCTCGTCCAATTGCGGGCTGGAGACGCCAAGATCCAAGAGGACGCCATCCACCTCATTCCAACCGTGCGCGTGCGCGAGCGCGCCCATGTCGCCGTGGCGGCCTTTGAGGACATGAAGGTGGGAACGCAGGGACTCGTCGTTCGCCCGCGCCTGTTCGACGTCCGAAATGGCCTCGTCGTCGCGGTCGATGCCCAAGACGAAGCCGCCCTTCTCCACGATGCCACGCGCGTGTCCGGCGCGGCCGAGCGTCCCGTCGAGGATGCGACTCGACGGGCGCACCTGGAGGGCGGCCATCGTCTCGTCGAACAAAACGGGGATGTGCGCGGCCATCGTCAGATTCCCGCCGCGTCCAAGGCCGCGTCAAGGGCCGCGACATCCACCGCGTCTTCGGGACCGAGGGCCTCGGGCGCGTAAAGTTTGATCATACGGACCGAACCCACCATCGCGACCGTCGTCGTCAAGTTCGCAAACTGAAGGAGCTTGTCGCAGATGCGGATTCGGCCCTGAGTGTCAAGGGTGAGTTGTTGAGAGAGTGCGCCGATCATCGCGAACACTTTGTTGAGCGCGGGATCGAGCAACGCCTTCTGACGCAAGTGATCGAGGAACACATCCATCTCCGCCTTTGGGTAAAGATTGAGACATTTTTCCTTGCGGTCAGGCATGACGTAGGCGACAGACCCAAAGGCGAAACGCCATTCGCTCGGAATGGTGAACCGCTTTTTGGGGTCGAGCGCGTAGTCGTGCCGCCCCAAAAGGACGCCCGACTGCGCGGTCTCCGCCGCCTGCACACACTCTAAACCTCTCTTTGACATTTTCTGACATTATTATACACTTCCTCCCACCACAAATGCAAGAAGATTTTGACGCTTCGCG
>CAVKTW010000024.1:0-4551 GCA_963659085.1 Candidatus Methanomethylophilaceae archaeon
AACTTAGGATCGTTCAGGAGGCGGTTGTAGAAGATGACGATGTAGAGCGCGAGCATGAGCTGGCGCTTGTATTCGTGCAACCGCTTGACCTGGACGTCGTAGATCGCGTGCGGGTTGAGCGTGATGCCGAGCTGGCGCGACGTGTAGGCGGCGAGCGCCTCCTTGTTGGCGCGCTTGATCTTCGCGAGCTCCGCGAGGAAGGAGGTGTCCGAGGCGTGCTTTTCAAGTTTCTTCAACTCGTCGAGGTGCGTGATCCAGTTCTCGCCAATCGTCTCCGTGATGAGCGAGGAGAGCGCGGGATTCGCCTTGAGGAGCCAGCGGCGCGGCGTGATGCCGTTCGTCACGTTGTGGAACTTCTCCGGCCAGAGTTCGTAGAAGTCCTTGAAGAGATCCTCCTTCAGGATCTGCGTGTGGAGCTGCGCGACGCCGTTCACCGACGACGCGCCCACGAGGCAGAGGTTCGCCATGCGGACGTAGCGCTCGCCGCTCTCGTCGATGAGCGACATCCGGCGGAGTTTCGCCACGTCGCCGGGATAAAGCGAGGAGATCTTCTGGAGGAAGCGTCCGTTGATCTCGTAGATGATCTGGAGGTGGCGCGGCAGGAGCCGCTCCATCATCGCGACGGGCCACTTTTCCAACGCCTCCTGCAGGATGGTGTGGTTCGTGTAGCCCGTCGCGCGCTTCGTCAGATCCCAGGCCTGATCCCAGTCGAGCCCCTCCTCGTCGATGAGGATGCGCATCAACTCCGGGATGACGAGCGTCGGATGCGTGTCGTTGAGGTGGATGAACGCCTTGTTCGGGAGGTCGGAGAGCGACGTGTTCGACCGGTGGAAGCGGCGCAGGATGTCGCGCAGCGAGCAGCTCACGAAGAAATACTGCTGCCGCAGGCGCAACTCCTTGCCCTGCATCGTGTTGTCGTTCGGGTAGAGGACTTTCGTCAGGTTCTCCGCCAAAACCTTCGTCTCGACGGCCTCGACGTAGGAGCCCTTGTTGAAGTCGGCGAGGTCGAACTCGTCGACGGCGCGCGCGCTCCAGAGGCGGAGCGAGTTCACGGCCTTGTCGTAGCCGACGATGGGCAGGTCGTAGGGAACGCCCTGCACCGTCTCGGCGGGGACCCAGATCCACTTCTGGCGGCCGCCCTTCGTGAGGCACTCGACGTGGCCGCCGAAATGGACTTGCTGCGCGTATTCGGGACGCGCCATCTCCCACGGGTAGCCGTCCTTGAGCCACTGGTCGGGCTCCTCGACCTGGCAGCCGCCGACGATCTTCTGGCGGAAGATGCCGTAGTCGTAGCGCAGGCCGTAGCCCATGCCCGCGAGGTTGAGCGTCGACATGGAGTCGACGTAGCACGCCGCGAGCCGCCCGAGGCCGCCGTTGCCGAGGCCCGCGTCCGTCTCGTAGTCGCGCAGGCTCTTCCAGTCGATGCCGAAGCTCTTGAGCGCCTCGTCGCAGAGCTTGTCGGCCTTCAGGTTGATCACGTTGTTGCCGAGGAGGCGGCCGATGAGGAACTCCAAGGAAAGATAGTAGACCCGCTTCGTGTTCTGCCTGTCGTATTCCTCCTGCGTCGAGATCCAACGCTCCACGATGCGGTCGCGGACGGCAGTCGCGAAGGCGGTGTATTCGTCACGCGGCGTCGTGCGCGACGCGCCCTTCGCGAGCGAATACCTCAAATGCCAGGCGAAGTCCTCTTCCAGACCTTCGACCGTCATGTCCACGCGGCGATCTTTTTTCTTCGTCATAGTTCTCCTTCTTTTTCGTCTTGAACAATTCACTTCTTCTTGAACAAATCACGCACGCCCTTGCCGAGGCTCTCGAAGTCCTTGCCGACGCCCTTGAGCCCCTCGCCCGTCGTGTCCAAAATGTCCTTGGCGCCCTCGAAGTCGAGGTTCTTGACGGCCTCCACGCTGTTCGTGAGACCCGACGCGCCGAGGTCGAGGCCGGACTTGCCCAAGTCGAGCCCGCCCTTCCCAAGCGCCGTCAGCCCCTCGCCGACCGACCCCAGCGATTTCTGCAACTGCGCGGCAATCTCAAGGCAGGCCCCCATCGGCGAGACGCCGCCCGATTCCTTGCCGATGTCGGTGAGCGTGATCGTCCCGGGGATGGGCATGGGAACGCCCATCATCGAAACGGTGACGCCCGAGACGCTGACCTTCTCGATGATGATCTTCGTGCCGTCCTCGTCGGCATCGCCCGCCGCCTCCTCCTCACGCGCCTCAGCGACCTCTTCGGAGACCTCCTCCTCAATCGTGTCGTCCGACGACGTCGCGCCCGCCGCGTTGTCGCTCAATTCCGTCATGTTCATCTTCCCCGACGCGCCCTTCTCGTAGGAGACGAACACGTCGTCGATGGTGATGTCGTGGATGAGGATCGCGTCCTTGAAGACGGAGAGCGTGTCGAACGACACCGAGAGAGTCCCGACACGCGCGGCCGACGCGCTCGCGCACCCGGCGGGGTTCGAGAGGTCAAACCCCTTGAGGGCGACCTTGCCCGTCCACAGGTTGATGTCGCACGCCTCCAAGTTCGCGGGAACGCCCGCCACACGCGGCGTCACGGTTTTGACGGCGGTCTTGACGACGCACCCCACCCACAGCGGATGGGCGAGAAGCGCGAGGACGACGAGTCCGACGAGACAGCCCAGCACAAGGAGCGTCCGTTTGATGATTTTCATTTGAGTTCCTCCACGGTTATTTTGGTCCGGTGTCCGGAGCCAAGCGTTTCGACTTCCATGACGTTCGCCATCCAGCGCTCGCCAAACTTCTTGAGCCGCGTCCCCCACAGCCGCCGGAACGGCTTCTCGCCGCGCCACTCCTCGGCCTGCAGGAGCGCGTGTGTCTTGCGGTCGATCCAAACGAGCACCTTCCGCTCGCCCTGGCGCAAGACGAGGATCGAGGCCGCGCAGCCGTTGACCGTCTCGCCCTCGCGCGTCTCGTCGAAGGAGACGTCGGGCCAGTCAAGGTAGTCGAGCGCGAGATCCGACGGCGTGACATCCGTCCCCGCGAGCGGCCCGACGGGGTTCGACGAGAGGTCAACCGATTGCCCGTCGAGAAAAAGGCTCGTCGCGCCCGCGTCGCGCACGAGGCGGTAGTCGTGGCGCGAGAGGACGATGCCGCGCTTCGAGCGCATGACGATCTCGCCCGTGAGCTCGGCTCTGGCCGGAATCTGCGAGCGGCACTCGCGCAGGAGATCCGGCGCCGTCAACGCGGCGGACAAAAGAGCGGTCGCGAGGAAGATCATTTGAGCAGCACCTCGATCTCGGGGTCCCGCGGCCCGCCCAAGGCGCGACCCGTCTCGTAGTAGCGACGCGCCCCGTCGTGGTCGTCCGTGCGCGTCTTCAATTTGAGGAGCGCCATGTTGTAGAACGCGAAGTGGCTGCGCGGATTCGACTGGATGGCGGCGTCGAGCGACCGCTCCGCCGCGCGGACGTCGCCCTCGGCCGATTCCTTCGCCGCCCGCAGGATGAGGAGCGTCGCGTCGTTCGGCTTCTCCTTGAGCCCCGCGTCGATGAGAGAGCCCGCCGTCTCGTAGTCCGAGTCGTCCAAGGCGCGGACGATGTCGTCGACCAAGGGCGTTTTCGGGGATGTTTTCGCCGGCGTTGCCGCGACCGACAAGGTCGGCGTGTTCGCCAAATGTGGAGACGGCGCGGGCGTGGGCGCTTGCGCCGCCGTGGGGCGACGCTCCTCGGCGAGGCGTTTTTCAAGGTCGCTCGTCTCGCTGACGGCCACGGGACGCGCGTTCTCGCGGACTTGGTTCATCAACAGGGCGTCGATGGCCGCCTCGATGTAGGCGCGTTTCGTCTTGATGGTGCCGCTCGCGACTTTCTCGGAGAGTTCCGGGTTCTCGCGCTCGACGCGGTCGAGCTCCGCCAACGCCGCGCGATACTTCTCGACCGCCTCCGTCACCTTGCCGTCGGCGGCGAGGTCGCTCGCCTCGCCGATGAGCTTCGAGGACTCGCGGACGACCTCCGAGAGGCGCGGCGGATCTTCGTCGGAATCCCCAAACGGCCAATACCAACTCGCCGGGAGGGCGAGTGGCAGGGAAAAGGCGCAAATGAGCGTGAGACTTTTTACCATCACGAATATTATACCAAAAAACGGACGCGTCCTATGGTATAATAAAACAAAAGGAGCGCGTATGACATTAGACCCGACGACGATGAAGGATTGGCAGATTGCCGAAGCGGCCGAGGCCACCTTGCGGACGGCATCATCCCTGACCGAGGAACTCGGCCTCCACGACGACGAATGGGAGGCGCACGGGAAGTTCCTTGCCAAGATCGATGCGACGAAAGTTCTGAAACGCCTTGCGGCGGCGGGCGGCGGCAAAAAGGCCAAATACATCGACGTCACCGCCATCACGCCGACGGCTCTGGGCGAGGGCAAGACGACGACGACGCTCGGCCTTGTCGAGGGGCTTGGCAAACTGGGGCAGAAGGCCATCGGGTGCGTCCGCCAGCCGTCGGGCGGGCCCACGTTCAATATCAAGGGGTCCGCGGCGGGCGGCGGCCTCGCGCAGGTCATTCCATTGACCGCCCTCTCCTTGGGTCTCACCGGC
>CAVKTW010000025.1:0-8254 GCA_963659085.1 Candidatus Methanomethylophilaceae archaeon
GGTTTCCACGCGGACTTCCTGACCCTTTACTGTTTTCTCAACGACCGATGCAAAGCGCGTTTTCTCATTGAATCGTCAGCGCGGGTTCGTAAACATTTTGCCCGTTGTTTATGATATAATACAATGAGATATGAATAAGATTTCCGTTCTCGTCGCGTTCTCCATGAGCCTTCTTTCCCTTCATGCCTCTGAAAACCCCCTTTTGACGGACTGGAAAACGCCCTACGGCCTGCCCCCGTTCGGCGACATCACGAACGACGATTTCATCCCCGCCTACAAGGTGGGCATCGCGGAACACTCGAAGGTCATCGAGTCGATCATCGCGAACAAGGACGCGCCGACGTTCTTCAACACGTGCGCCGTCATGGACGGCTCGGCGGAAACGATGTCGAAAGTCGGCGCCGTCTTCGGCACGTTGATGGGCAGCGAGCGCTCGGACGCCCTCGACGCGATCCAGACGGAACTTGACGCGCTCGCCGTCGCGCACGGCGCGGAGATCGTCGCCAAGACGCAGCTCTTCTCGCGCGTCGCCGCCGCCTACAAGGGCGACCAGACGAATTTGACGACGGAGGAAAAGCGCATTCTTGAGGACACCTACTTGGGCTTCCGCCGCTCCGGGGCGGAGTTGGGCCCCAAGGAACAAGCGCGGCTCAAGGAGATCAACCTCGCCTTGAGCGCGTTCTCCCAGCGGTTCAGCAAGAACGTCCTCGCCGCCGACAAGGCGTTCAAGGACACGTTCGGCTTCAGCATCGCCGAATACAAGGAGAAGATGGCCTCCTGCCCCGACCGCGAGTTGCGCCGCCGGATGTGCGAATTCTACACGAGCCGTTGCAGTGCGCCGGGCGACGAGGACAACCGGGGGATCGCCGTCGAGATGCTGAAACTCCGCCTTGAGAAGGCGCGGCTTCTCGGCTACGAGACGTCCGCCGACTACTTCATCGAGCCGCGCATGGCGAAGACCGGCCAGGCGGCGGAAGCGTTCCTCGACCGCATCATGAAGGCGGCGAACGCGCAGACGAAGATCGAACGCGCCGCCATGCAGGAGATCATGGATCGCGACATCGCCCAAGGGCTTCTCCCCACGGGGACGAAACTTCAGCCGTGGGACTGGTGGTATTACGCCGAGCGTCTCAAGAAGGATCGCTACGACGTCGACGACGAGGTGTTGAAACGCTACTTCAGCCTTGAGAACGTGACGAAGGGGATGTTCCGCGCCGCCGAGCGTCTCTACGGCGTGCGGGCGCGGCTCATCGAGAACGCGCCCACCTACAACCCGAAGGAGACGAAGACCTACCGCATCGAGGACGCGGACGGTTCGCTCGTGGGGATTTTCATGACGGACTACCGCGCGCGCGTGACGAAGGCGAACGGCGCGTGGAAGTCGAACATCCGCGCGCAATACGTCGACGAGAACGGGCAGGACGTCCGCCCGATCGTCATCAATGTCGCGAACATGGGCGACCACCTCACGTCGCGTGACGTCGAGACGCTTTTCCACGAGTTCGGCCACGCGCTGCAGGCCCTCATGCAGCGGTGCCGCTACCGCGCGTCGGGCAGCCTGAACCGCGATTACGTCGAGGTCTTCTCGCAGTTCAACGAGCATTTCGCCTTCCAGCCGGAGCTTTTGGCCGAGTATGCGTTCGACGAGGAGGGCAACCCCATCCCCGACGAGCTCGTCCGCAAGCTCAACGCCTCCTCGCGCCACAACCAAGGCTTCACGGTGGCGGAGCTGGCCGTCGCCTCGCTGCTCGACCTCAAACTGCACATGCTCACGGACTTCACCGACTTCGACTTGGAGGCTTTCGAGACGAAAGTCTGCCGCGAGGCGGGGCTCATCCCGGAGATCGGCCTGCGCTACCGCACGCCCTACTTCAAGCACTCGTTCGCGGGCGGCTATTCGGCGGGCTACTATTCCTATCTGTGGAGCCAGGTTTTGGAGCAGGATCTCTTTTCCATCTTCGAGAAGTCGGGCAACGTCTGGAACAGGACGCTCGCGGAGAAGTTCCGCCGCACGTTCTTCGAGCGCGGCGACAGCGAAGACCCCATGGTTCTCTTCCGCGCGTTCGCGGGGCGCGACGTGGATTTAAGTTCGTTCTTCGACGCCAAAGGCTTTGTCCTCGACGAAAAATGATGACCATCGACCAGCTCAATTCGCGCTTCGGCGCACCGGGACGCATCGTCTTCCGCGAGGGTTTCGCGGGTCACCCGAACGTCGTCATCGCCAGCAAGTATGGCGCGGCGGAGATCGCGCTCTACGGCGGCAACGTCCTCTCCTACCGCCCGACGGGACATTCGCAAGTTCTCTTCCGCCCCGCCAAGAAGGACGCGGACTACAGCCCGAACGAAAGTTTCCACGGCGGCATCCCCGTGTGCTGGCCGCAGTTCGGCAACAAGGCGTTCGCCGACGTGCCGCAGCACGGCTTCGCCCGCCATTCGCTTTTCTCCGTCCAGTCGACGGAGTATACCGAGGAAAAGACAGAGATCGTCCTTGCCCTCGCGTCGAACGAGGAGACGCGGAAGATTTGGCCGCACGAGTTCAACTTGGAGTTGCGCGTCTCCGTGACGATGAAGTTGAATCTCTCGCTCAAGACGACGAACTTAAGCTCTGATCCGTTCGCGTTCAGTTGCGGCTTCCACCCCTACTTCCTCGTGCGCGAGCGCAACGCGGTCGAGGTGCGCGGGCTTGACGGCTGCGGTTATGTGGACGGCACGACGCCGGATCTCAAGGAAAGCGTGTGGTCGGGCAACCTCAAAGTCGATTTCGCGCCCGACCACATCTTCTCGCTCCCCGACGCGCCGCGCCACGCCGTCGCGATTCTCGACACGTCGCTTCGCCGCGCCATCGCCGTGGCATCCTCCGGCAACACAAAGTGCGTCGTGTGGAATGTCGGCGAAAACGGAAAACTCTCGGATGGCGAGGCGGACGACTGGCGGAAATTCGTCTGCGTCGAGCCCGTGAGCCAGTGGCCCGGCGCGGAGACGTTGGCGGGCGGGGCGACGCACGAACTTGTTGTGGCGATTCAAGCGCATTTGGAGGGCGCGTGCGAATGACGAGCGAGAAAAAAGAGATCCCGGAGGATCTGAAAGAGTGGTATGCGCTCTCGTGTCCCATTCAGGGGCTTCGCTTCGACGCGGGGACGCTCGCGTTCCTCGATGCCGACGGCGACGGGCGCATCCGCTCCGACGAGGTGAAGGCGGCTCTCGCGTTTCTCCGCTCGGCGGGCGTGTCGCTTGAAGACTTGTCCCGCGACCATGCGGCGGAGCGGAAGGCCCTCGACGAGAACCTCGCGCGTCAGGCGGAGCTTGAGAAGAGCGAACCGACGGACGACGAAAAGGCCGCGCTCGCCGCGTGGGAGGCGGCGGAAAAGGACGTCCTGTGCTGTGGCGCGGCGACGGCGGAGGCGGAGGCCGCGCTCGCGGCCGTCGAGTCTGTCGTGGACACTTATTTCACGCCGGCGGACGACGTGCCGCTCGTCACGGAGGGCCCCGACAAGATTCTGCCCCTGCGGACGCACTTGAACCCGAAGCACGTCGAGGCGGTTGTCGCGTTTGGCGAGAAATGCGTCCGCCCCCTGTTGGGCGCGCGCGAGAGTTTGACGCGCTTGGAGTGGAAGGCCGTCAAGGATGCGTTCGCGCCGTTCCGCGCTTGGCGGGCGAAGAAGCCCGTCCTCCACGAGGCGACGAAGAAAGCCTTGCGTGAGGAGGAGAAGCGTCTTCGCTACGTGATCTTCCTCGGCGAGTTCTTGGAGAACTACGTCACGATGTCGCGTCTCCGCGACGGGCAGGCTCTCGCCATGTTCCAGACGGGCGTTTTGCGCATCGACGGCAAGGAGCTCCAACTCTGCTTTCATGTTGAGGACGAGGCCGCGCACGCCGCGCTCTCCGGGAAGTCCGCGTGTTGTGTCATCTACTTGAAACTCCGCCGCCCGTCGGCGGGCGCGTCGCGCAACATCTGCGCGGTCGTCACGGCCGGCACGATCGGCGGGCTTTACGTCGGGCGCAACGGTGTCTTCTTCGACCGCGACGGCGGCAACTGGGAGGCCGTCATCACGAAGGTCGTCGAGTCGCAAGTCTCGCTCACGGAGGCGTTTTGGGCGCCGTGGCGGAAACTGGGTTCCGGGATCGCCGACGCCGTCAAGAAGTTCTTGGGCGACCGTCAGGCGAAGTCCGTCGAGAATGTTCAGAAGGGCACGCAGTCGGCGCAGGCCGGCGGCGCCGCGCTCGCGAGTTCCGTCGCGGCCATCGGCATCGGCGTGGGCATGGTCGGCGCCGCGCTCGCCTCGCTCGCCGCCGCCGTGCGCGGCATGACGCTGACGCAGTTCTGCGTCGCCCTGATGGCGGTCGTCCTCATCGTGTCGTTGCCGAGCGTGATCCTCACGTGGTTCAAACTCCGCCGCCGCGACTTGGGCGCGATCCTCAACGCCTCCGGCTGGGCGGTCAACAGGCGCATCGGCTTCTCCATGGCGCGCGCGCGGTCGTTCACGCGCTGCGCGAAGACGAGCGACGCGCTGCTCTACGGCTTTCTGATCCTGCTCGCCCTCGCGATTCTTGGGGGGGCGGCGCATCGACTTCACGCGGCACGGTCGCGCGCCTCGGCGGCGCGGGCTTGTGCGCTCGCGCAACCACAACCAGCGGCGGCGGCACCAGAAGCCCCCGCCGCGTCCACGGAGGAACAGACATGAAACACGCGGGTTTCACACTCGTTGAACTTCTCGTCGTCGTCGCGATTCTCGGCATTCTCGGCACGATTGGCCTGCAAGGCGTCACCAAGCACTTGGAGACGACGCGCAAGACGGCCGCCAAGACGGCGGTCGACAACTTGCGCGGCGCGGTGACGAACTACATGATCGACAAGAAGCGTTCGACGCCGCCGTCGGACTTGAAAGTCTTGATCGATGTCTCCGGCGACGAGGACCCCTACATCGAGGGTGGCGAGGGGGCTTTGATCGACCCGTGGGACAACGCCTACCGCATCGAGGTGAAGGGCAAGCGTTTCGCCGTCATCTCCGACGGGCCCGACGGCTCGCCCAACACGGAGGACGACATCCGCTCGGACAAGATCAAGACCAGCAGCAAGTAAAAGGAGGCCGCCATGCCCATCGTCCCCCGCAAGTCCCTCGGCATTTTCATCATGTTGACGAGCTGCTTCGCCCTCTGGGGGCTGCTCAACAACATGACCGACAACCTGGTCCCCGCCTTTCAGCGGATCTTCACGATGGATCAGTCGAAGGCGGGGCTCGTGCAGGTGGCGTTCTACGGGGCGTATGCGGTTCTCGCGATCTTCGCGGCCGTCCTCGCGGAGGAGTTCAGCTACCGCAAGGGCGTGTTGATCGGGCTTTTCATCTACATCACGGGGGCGCTCCTCTACATCCCCGCGTGCATGGCGCAGAGTTTCGAGATCTACTTCGTCGCCATCTTCATCGTCGCGGGCGGCTGCTCCTTCTTGGAGACGACGTGCAACCCCTACGTCCTGTCGATTGGCGACGAATCGACGGCCGTGCGGCGGCTCAACTTCGCGCAGATGTTCAACCCCGTCGGGTCGCTCGCGGGCATCGTCCTCGCGCAGCAGCTGATCCTCTCGCACCTCAACCCCGCGACGGCCGAGGCGCGGCAGGCGATGGACGAGGCGACGCGGCAGGGCATCATCCACGACGAGCTCTTCTGGGTCTGCACGCCCTACGTCGGGCTGTGCGCGATCGCGGCGCTCATTTGGCTCTTCTTCTTTTTCTCGAAGGATCGCGAGGCGACCCTCTCGACCTCGCGCGCGGCCGCCTACAAGCGCGTCGTCGTCGCGATGCTCTTCTCGTTCGTGCCGATCACCGCGCTCTATTTCGCGTTCCCGGAGATGGACAAGATCACGTGGATTCTCCTCGGCTGTTTGGGGCCCGTCGCCTACATCGTTCTCCAAAAGGAGTATCGCGCGATGCTCCTGACGCTCCTCAAGACGCCGCGCTACGTCCTTGGCGTCATCACGCAGTTCTTCTACGTGGGCGTCCAAATCGCGGCGTGGACGTGGCTGAACGTCTACTGCCAAAAGGAACTGGGCGTCACGCCCGCCGCCGGCGCGATCTACTACACGATGGCGATTGTCGTCCACACCGTTTGCCGCTGGATCGGGACCTACCTCATGAAGTTCATCGAGCCGGCGCGGCTCATGGTCGGGCTGGCCGTCTGCGCCGTCCTGACGTGCCTCGGCGTCATGTATCTGCCCACGCGCGTCGTCTTCACGGCGTTCGGCCTGCCGTTCTCGTGGAACATCGTCTGCCTCATCGCGATGAGCGGCTTCATGTGCGTCATGTTCCCGACCATCTACGGCCTCGCGCTCGGCCGCCTCGACCCGAAGGCGTTGAAACTCGGCGCGTCGGGTCTCATCATGGCGATCCTCGGCGGCGCGATCATCACGCCGTGGATGGCGCACGTGATCGAGAACCCCTCGTCGGCCTGGTGCGCCCTCATGAAGTTCTCGAACTTCTCGACCGCGTGGGACTCCAACCTGCGCCTCTGCCAGGAGTCCCTGCGCGCCAGCTTCGTCATCCCCGCCATCTGCTTCTCGGTCGTCGGCGCGTATGCGTTCATCTTCCGCGCGCGCAAGACGACGGTTGCGAAATAACAAAGAAAGGTTGCTCCTCATGCTCAAGGGAATCTCGCCCGCGTTGTCGCCCGACTTGTTGAAGACGCTCGCCGAAATGGGCCACGGCGACGAAATCATCTTCTCCGACGCCCACTTCCCGGCGCACACGTTCGCGCGTGACGGCGTGCGGGTCCTCCGCGCCGACGGCATCCCCGCCGATGTCCTCCTGAAGGGTCTCGCCCCCCTCTTCGAGCTCGACGCCTACGCCGTTCCCGTCGTCATGATGGCCCCCGTCCCCGGCGACGAGCTGGACGGCGACGTCGAGAAGTCTTACCGCGCGGCGCTCGCCTACGCGGGCGAGATCGAGCGGATGGAACGCTATGCGTTCTACGACCGCGCCAAAAAAGCGTTCGCGTGCGTCGTGACGGGCGAGACGCGCAAATACGGAAACGTCATTCTGAAAAAAGGCGTCACGCCTTCCAACTGAAAAAGGAACTGTCCATGAAGAAGATCATCATCACGGTCGTCGGCCAAGACACGGTGGGCGTCGTCGCGAAGACGACGGGGTATCTGGCGAAGAACAACATCAACATCCTCGACCTCTCGCAAACGGTCGTGAGCGGCTACTTCAACATGATGATCATCGCCGACGCGACGGCGGCGGCGAAGCCCTTCGACCGCCTTGGCGCGGAGCTCGCCAAGCTCGGCACGGATCTTGGCCTCAAGATCCGCTGCCAGAAGTCGGAGATTTTCGAGAAGATGCATCGGGTGTGAGGGGGGGGGAAGTGAAAAAGTGGAAAAGTGGAAGGGTGGAAAAGTGCGTGGAAAGGTGCGAATGAAAGTGGAAAAGTGGAAGAGTGGAAAGGTGGAAAAGTGCGTGGAAAAGTGCGAGGAATGTGTGGAGGTGATGGGACATGATTAACCTTGATGAAGTGCTTGAGACCAACAAGATGGTCTTGGAGGAGAACCTCGACGTGCGGACGATCACGATGGGCATCTCCCTCCTCGATTGCGCCACCGCCTCCCTCGCGGAGACGTGCGCGAACATCGAGCGCAAACTCGTCCGCTACGCGAAGGATCTCGTGAAGACGGGCGACGCGATTGGCCGCGAGATCGGCGTGCCCGTCGTCAACAAACGCCTCTCCGTCACGCCCATCGCACTCGTGGGCGCGCCCTCGTGCCGGAAGCCCGCCGATTTCGTCAAGATCGCCAAGACGCTCGACAAGACGGCGAAGAAACTCGGTGTCAACTTCATCGGCGGCTACTCCGCCGTTGTCGCGAAGTCCATGACGGCGGCGGACGAGCTCCTCATCCGCTCGATCCCGGAGGCGATGGCGGTGACGGAGCGGATCTGCTCCAGCGTCAACGTCGGCTCGACGAAGACGGGCATCAACATGGACGCGGTGCGCCTCTTGGGCGAGGTCATCCTGGAGACGGCGCAGAAGACCGCCGCGCGCGACTCCATCGGCTGCGCGAAGTTCGTCGCGCTCTGCAACGCGCCGGACGACAACCCCTTCATGGCGGGCGCGTTCCTCGGCGTGAGCGAGGGCGAGGCCGTCATCAACGTCGGCGTGTCGGGCCCCGGCGTCGTCAACGCCGTTTTGAAGAACGCCTGCCGAGGCGTCGATTTCGAGACGCTCTGCGAGACGATCAAGCGGACGGCGTTCAAGATCACCCGCGTCG
>CAVKTW010000026.1:0-3424 GCA_963659085.1 Candidatus Methanomethylophilaceae archaeon
AGGGGAACCGCCAGAGGTTCCCGAGGCCGATTGCCGAAGCGGCCGCCGCCAGCACGAACGCGAGCTGGCCCGACCACGATGCCCTTTTCTTTTCCATGTTGTCCCTTGTGTTTAGAAGCTGTAGAACGCGCTGAACTGGACGCGGTTCGCGCCCGCGTCGGTGTGGCCGCCGCCGTCCTCGCCATAGCGCGTCGTGAGGTGCGCGTATTCCAGCGCGACCTTGAAGTTCTCCACGATGTTGTAGAAGGCGACGATGTAGGCGCGGTCGTTGAAGAGGATGCCCTCGGCGCGACGCGCCGCGCGATCCGAGGGGTTGTCAAAGCCATAGCCGCCCGCGAACGACCAGTCCGCGTTCAGCCGGTAGGCGAGGTCGAGGAAGCCGCCCACGGTGCGAACCTCCTCACCCTTGGCCCCAATCGCGTCAAACGCGACGCCCTGCCCGACACCGGCCTGGACGCCCTTCAAGTTCTCGCCCGCGAAGACCTGACCGGTGAGCGTGAACGAATTGAGGAAGGGAACGCGCCCCGCCACCATGACCATCTGCGAGTTGTAGTCGTCCGACGCGCCGTCGTAGACGCGCCCCGTGTGCGTCCCTGTCCCCGCGCTCCAACCATCAACCGCGCTGAGGCGGTTCGAGCGGTCGCGGCCATACATGCCGCCCACGCCGATCAGCCAGCGACGCCCCGCGTCCCACGCGGCCTCGCGCTCATAGACGAGGGCCGTCTCGAAAAGCCCCCACGCGGAGGCCGTGTTGTCCTCGACGCCGTCGCTGTCGCGGTCGCCGCCCATGCCGGGGCCGCCCTTGACGAGGCCGACGCGCCATTCAAGCGAGCCCTCGTCGAACGTCCACGTCTTCGTCACGCGCACCTGCGGGCTGCGGCGATACGGATGACCCGCGTTCTCCAGCCACGCGCCGTCGATCTCGGAGGGCGAGACCATCTTCCAAAGATGCCATGTCTGACCAAAGAGAATCGACCAGCCGCTCTCGTGCGCGGCATCGACGTAGAGGTGGCGCCAATGGAAGTCGTAGGAGTTTTGGTTGCCGCCGGCGAGGTCGAACTCGGCGCGACCCGTGAACGTCCAGCCGTTGCGAGCCTCCGGCGTGTTGAACGCGATGCCGAGGATGGAGTCCTGGACGGAGAGCGTCGTGTTGTTCTGCCGCCCCCTGTTCTTGACGACATCGGCCGACCAATCGCAGGCGAGCGGACGATCCGACCACACGCCCTCGAAAGCGATGTGGCCATAGGGCGTGACTTGAAGCCCCGCCTCCGAAAGAGGCTCGAAGACGGCGGCGGAGGCGTCCGCGAGCAGATACTTCCGCCCTGATGCCGTCGTCAGGATCTTGCCGGAGTCGGACACCGTCGTCGTTTCGTCCGTGACAATCTCCCCGCGTGGCGCGGCGGAGACGCTCCGCCCTTCCAGTTCGGCGATGCGCTTCGCCTGCGCCTTGTTCTCCGCCTCCAGCTTGGCGAGGCGCTCCAGAATCGCCTTCAAATCCGCCTGCGTGACGACATCCGTCGGCGCCGCGTTCATCGTGAGCGCAAAACCCATCGCCAGACAGGCGAAAAGCGAACATTTCAACATAGTATGCGTGGATGCCGAAGCAACCGATTTTTCGTTTGGACAAGATTGGTGGCCAGGAGCGGGATCGAACCGCTGACACACGGATTTTCAGTCCGTTGCTCTACCAACTGAGCTACCTAGCCACGCGCGTCAAGGTCGAAATGGTAGGGGCGCAGGGATTCGAACCCTGGACCCAGTGATTAAGAGTCACTTGCTCTACCAGCTGAGCTACGCCCCCATTCACCTTGGCCTTCGCTGGAGCGAGGAACGGGACTCGAACCCGCGACAACCACCTTGGCAAGGTGGCACTCTACCAACTGAGTTATCCTCGCAACGCGAAAACATCGGATAGTATATCAAAACTTGCTCTCGTGCGCAAGGGGGTTTTTTGCTTGTGGCTCCGACTGCCGCGTGACGAGCGCGTGGTATTCCTGGAGCGAGCGGACACCCGTGCCGCCGAAGGCCAAGTCCTCGCCCAACGCGCGGACGGCCGCCCGGAAGCCGTCGATGGTCGTCGTCAACGGCACGCCCGAGGCGACCGCCGCCGACCGCAAGAGGGCGTTGTCGTCCGTCGCCTCGCGCCCCGTCTCCGTCGTGCAGACGATCCATTTGAGGACGCCCGCCTTGAGGAGGTCGCGCGCGTTCGGCCGCCCGCGCGAGATGCGGAAGACCGCCCGCGAAGAGATGCCGTTCTCCCACAGGTGCGTGGAGGTGCCCCGCGTCGCGTAGATCTCGTAGCCCAGCCGCACGAGTTCGCGCACCCCCGCGAGCCCCGCCTCCTTGTCCTCGTCGCGCAACGAGACGAAGACGGCCCCGCTCTTCGGCAGGGGGCTGCCCGCCGCGATCTGGCTCTTGAAATACGCGATCTGGGCGTCGTCGTCAATCGCCATGACCTCGCCCGTCGATTTCATCTCCGGCGAGAGGGCGATCTCCGCGCCGGGGAACTTGACGAAGGGGAAGACGGCCTCCTTCACGCACGTGTAGGGCGGCACGACCTCCTTCGTGAAGCCGATGTCGGCGAGTTTCTCGCCCACCATCACGCGGGAGGCCAGGTCGGCCAGGGGAACGCCCGTCGCCTTCGCGACGAACGGCACGGTGCGCGAGGCGCGGGGGTTCACCTCGATCATCCACACCTCGTTGTCCTTGACGGCGAGCTGCAGGTTCATGAGCCCCACGACGTGGAGTTTCTTCGCGAACGCCTCGGCCTCGCGGCGCACCTCGTCCAAAACCGCCGCCGACAGCGAGAGCGGGGGCGTCATCGCCGCCGCGTCGCCCGAATGGCAGCCCGCCGCCTCGATGTGCTCCAAGATCGCCCCGATGACGACCGTCTCGCCGTCCGAGATGCAGTCGACGTCCAGCTCGATGGCGCGTTCCAAGAACTTGTCGATGAGGATTGACTTCCCCTGCGCCACGGACAACGCCTCGGAGACGAACTTGTCGAGCTCCTCGGCCGTCGAGACAATCGCCATGCCGCGCCCGCCCAAGACGAAACTCGGCCGCACGAGAACGGGATAGCCGATCTCCCCCGCCACGCGACGCGCGTCGTCCAGCGAGTAGGCGATGCCGCTCGGCGGCTCGCGGACGCCGACTTCCGCGACGAGGCGTTTGAAGAAATCGCGATCCTCCGCCCGCTCGATGTCCTCCGGGCTTGTGCCGATGACGTTCGCCCCGGCCGCCTTCAGGCGTTTCGCCAGATTGAGCGGCGTCTGCCCGCCGAACTGGACGATGACGCCCGCGCACCGTTCGCGGTCGTAAATCTCCATGACGTCCTCGAAGGTGAGCGGCTCGAAATAAAGCCTGTCCGAAGTGTCGTAGTCCGTCGAGACGGTCTCCGGGTTGGAGTTGACCATGACGACCTCGT
>CAVKTW010000027.1:0-2767 GCA_963659085.1 Candidatus Methanomethylophilaceae archaeon
GCAGGCGATCCGCCTCCGGGAGGCCATCCGTGACGGCGAGGACGACGCGGGGCTTCGTCTCGTCTTGAAGGGCGAGCCCGGCGGCGAGGAAGGCGTCGGCCGCGCCGACGAGCGACGGCAGCGCGAGAGAACCCCCTCGCGCCACGGGAGGGGGTTGGAACGCGCACATAAACCGCTCCAGCGCCTCTTTCATGGTGTCAATTATACCATTTTTTGACTTGCCACTTGCGCAAAGGCGCGTATTTTTGATATACTACGCAAATCACGCTCAATCACGGGGTGATCGCGGCAGAAAACCGCGCACGGAAACAAACAGGAAGAAAAAGAACACATGGCTATTCGAAAGCCCACGGCTCCGCACGAAAAGTCGGCGGCGATGGCGGACATCCTCGCATCGGCCGGCCAGGAAGCCAAATTCAAGAACTCAAGTCTCGTCGAGGGCGTCGTCCGCGCCATCAAGGGCGATGAAATCTTCGTCGACATCGGCTACAAGTCCGTCGGCACAATCGAGCGCGCGGAATTCGGCGCGGATGCCGAGATCAACGTCGGCGACAAGGTGACGGTCATGCTCGTCAAACTCGAAGACGACAAGACGGGCCTCGTCGAGCTCTCCAAGCGCCGCGCCGACGAGAAGATCCGCTGGGAGAAGATTCAGGAGCGCTACGTCGAGGGGTGCGTCGTCACGGGCACGATCAAGTCGGCCGTTCGCGGCGGCCTGCTCGTCCAGATCGACGACGTCGAGGCGTTCCTCCCCGGCTCGCAGGTCGAGATGACGCCCGTCAAGGATCTTGAGGCGTATGTCGGCCAGACGTTCGACTTCAAGGTCATCAAGATCTCCAACGAGCGCCGCAACCTCATCGTCTCGCGCCGCGAGCTCATCGAGGGCACGATCGCCGAGAAGAAGGCGGAGCTCCTTGAGACGCTGCAGAAGGGCGAGATCCGCAAGGGCCGCGTCAAGAACATCACCGATTTCGGCGCGTTCGTCGACCTCGACGGCATCGACGGGCTTCTCCACATCACCGACATGAGCTGGGGCCGCATCAAGCACCCGAGCGAGCTGTTGAAGGTCGGCCAGGAGCTCGACGTGATGGTTCTCGGCGTGGATCGCGACCGCGAGCGCATCTCGCTCGGCCTCAAGCAGACGCAGCCCAACCCGTGGGACTCCATCCAGGAGCAGTTCCCCGTCGGCTCGCGCGTCCAGGGCAAGGTCGTCAACCTCGCCGCCTACGGCGCGTTCGTCGAGATCGCCCCCGGCATCGAGGGTCTCGTCCACATCTCCGAGTTCAGCTGGACGAAGCGCGTGGCGCGCGCGAGCGACATGCTCTCCGTCGGCGACGAGGTGCAGGTCGTCGTCCTCTCGATTGACGTCGAGAACCAGAAGATCGCCCTCGGCATCCGCCAGACCCAGGAGAATCCGTGGGACACCGTCCAGGAGCGCTTCCCCGTCGGTTCGCGCGTCAAGGGCAAGGTTCGCAACTTCACGGCCTACGGCGCGTTCGTCGAGCTTGAGGAGGGCATCGACGGCATGATCCACGTCAGCGACATGAGCTGGACGCGCAAGATCAACCACCCGTCCGAGTGCCTGCAGAAGGGTCAGGAGGTCGAGGCGATCGTCCTCGACGTCAACGCCAAGGAGCAGCGCATCTCGCTGAGCATGAAGGCGGCGATGCAGGATCCGTGGGACGAAATCGCCCAGAAGTATCCGGCCGGCACGGTCGTCAAGGGCAAGGTCTCGAAGATCGCCTCGTTCGGCGCGTTCGTCGAACTGGAGGACGGCGTCGACGGCCTCGTCCACATCTCGCAGATCTCCGACCAGCGCGTCGAGAAGGTCAAGGACGCGCTTGAGGTCGGCCAGGAGGTCGAGGCTCGCGTGATCAAGGTCGACCGCGCCGAGCGCCGCATCGGCCTGTCCATCCGCGCGATGAACATGACGGACGAGGAACTCAAGGCCCTTGAGGCCGAGACGCTCGACGACGGCGCGTCCGACGCCGCGTCGAAGAGGCCCTCCGCCGAGAACTTTGGCGGCCTTTCGGCGGCGTTCGACAACGCCTTCGCCAACGTCGAGTGGCAGCCCGGCAACTAACAGGAAAAGGAGACACAACCATGTCACGAGTTTGTTCGATCTGCGGCAAGGGCCCCTCGACGGGGAACGTCATTGTCCGCAAGGGCTCGCCCAAATACAAGGGCGGCATCGGCCTTCACACGACCGGCATCACGAAGCGCCGGTTCCTGCCGAACCTCCAGAGCGTCCGCGCGACGGACGGCAAGGGGAACGTCAAGCGCGTGCGCGTCTGCACGCGCTGCCTCAAGGCCGGCAAGGTGACGAAGGCGTAACTTTAACCAAACAACAAAAGAAGGAACACGAAAATGGCTATCAAGATCGGTATCAACGGCTTCGGCCGCATCGGCCGCATGGTTTTCCGCGCGGCGGTCGAGAACTTCAACGACGTCGAAGTCGTCGGCATCAACGACCTGCTCGACCCGGACTACCTCGCCTACATGCTCAAATACGATTCCGTGCACGGGACGTTCAAGCATGACATCTCCGTCGAGGGCACGACCATGACGGTGGACGGCAAGAAGATCCGCCTCACGGCCGAGAAGGATCCGACGCAGCTGAAGTGGAACGAAGTCGGCGCCGAGATCGTCGTCGAGTCGACGGGTCTCTTCCTGACGGACGAGAAGGCCCGCGCCCACATCACCGCCGGCGCCAAGAAGGTCATCATGTCGGCCCCGTCGAAGGACGCGACCCCGATGTTCGTCTACG
>CAVKTW010000028.1:0-10252 GCA_963659085.1 Candidatus Methanomethylophilaceae archaeon
GCCAGCTTCGCGATCTGCGCAAGCGCCTCCTGGTTGCCAAGTCCCCTGATGTCAAGTGCCATGATCTTCGTTTCCTTCGGTTCTATTTTGTCTCGTTTGCGCGGTTCGCCCAGCCTGTCTGCGCTCAGGCGTTCGCCGCGACGGGCTGACTACGCACAGAAATGGGATTGGTTACAAACGGCTGATTTGCGCGGGGGTCAACGTTTTTTGGTATAATAACCGACATTCCAGTTTTCAAAACCGACACAAAATGAAAGGATCACGATCATGAAGAAACTGATGGTTGCCACGTCCGCGCTGATGCTCGCCGTCGCCGCGCAGGCCGATTGCCGCTGGAGCTGGTGGGTCGGAGGCCCGGACACGGACGCGAAGATCGACGGCTGCCAGCTCGGCATCGCGAGCGAGTGCAAGGACGTGAAAGGCGCGCAAATCTCGATTCTCTGGGGGCGGCTTGAGCGCGCGCTCGGCTTCCAGGGCGCAATCGGCTACTGCCGCGCGAAGAAAGTCCTCAACGGCCCGCAGATCGCCGTCGTGAACATCGCCGAAGAGGGTGCCGCGCTCCAGTTCGGCCTCCTGAACTGGAATCCGAAGGGCTTCCTGCCGTTCTTCCCGTTCTTCAACTTCGCGACGAGCTGCTTCGGCAACCCGAACACAAAGTAAGCGGATTCCCCTGTCAAGCCTCTTCCCGTCCTCGCCTCGCGACTAAAACCTCGCGAGGCGGGTGAAGTCCTCGAAGAACGTCGGGTAGGATTTGGCGGCGCACGATTCGTTGTCCAACTCGACAGGTCCGTCGGCTCGCGTCGCGCCGACGGCGACGGCCATCGCGATGCGGTGGTCGTCGTAGGAGGGAAACGCGCCGCCTCGGAGCGGGCGACCCGACGGCGAGACGACGAACGATTCGTCCGAAACCTCGACCGACGCGCCAAAGCGCGTGAGGACATCGCGCATCGCCTCCACGCGGTCGGACTCCTTGAGGCGCAGGCGGCGGATGCCCGTGAAGCGCGTCGGATGCGTTTGCGCCGCCGCGAGAAGCGCGAGGATGGGGAAGAGGTCGGGACATTCGTCCACATCGAGCGTGACAAGGCCCCGCCCCGACACGAGGGCGGCGATTTTCTCGGGCGCGACGCGGTCGGGCTGCGTCGAGTGCGCGTCCAGCCCCTCACGCGGGAACTCGACCTCGTTGCCGAGCGCGTTCAACGCGAGGAGGAAGGCGGCCCCCGACCAATCGCGTTCGAGGAGAGGCGTTTCCGTTGGCCGAACATAGCCGCCGTGGGGGATGACGAAGCCTAAGTCCGTTTCGTCGACGCGGACGCCATAGAGCGATAGGACGCGGCGCGTCATCTCCACGTAGCCACGCGAGGCGAGGGGCGATGAAAGGCGAATCTCGCTTTGTTCCGGGAAGATCGCGAGTGCCATGAGAAGGCCACTGACGAACTGCGAGGAAAGATGCCCCGGCAGCGTCTGAAGCCCCGGCGCCACATGGGGGATGTCGAATTGCGGGCGCGACGCGAGGCGGCCTTTCATCTCCCTGACGGGCGAGAGGCGGAGCGCGGAGACGACGGGCGAGAGAAGCCGCCGCGTCGTGCCCGATTCGCCGCAGTCGAGGCGGACTTGTCCCGACGCGCCCGACGAGCGACTGTCCGCCAACGCCGCGAGGCAGCGTTTCGTCGCGAGGAGATCGTCGCAGAGGTCGCCCTCGAACGAGCGGAAGAAAGAGCCGCCGCTCAAGCAGTCGGCGATTAGGACGCGGTGTGCGAACGACTTGGAGAGGGGGACGCGCATGACGCCGCGCCGAAGGCCTGCCGAGAGACGAATCATGGACTGTTGGAGGTCGCGCCCCTCACCGTGCGAGGGACTTTTTCAAATACGGCCAATACGAGCGCGTGTAGGTGACGAGGCTCACGATTGTCAACACCATCAAAACACCCTCCACGGCGAAGCACGAGAAGACCCACACACGTTCCGCCGCGACCGAGAGGAGGCCTCCCTCCTTCAGGAAGGGCGTGAGCGCGAGATACGCATAGACCCACCCCGCCCCCGGAAAGGAGAGGGCCGTGCGCACCTTGCCGAGCCACATCGCCGCCACGTCGGCGCCGAAGAGCGCACCCACCGAGCGCAGGAACGTGACCCACGAGTCGCGCAGCATATACAGGATCGTGAACAGGAGCATGACGAGCGCGTGCGCCGAGGCGAGGGGCCCGCCGTGGGTGGGGATGAGCCACAGGAGCGTCGGGAAGGCGACGAGGTAGAAGATCTTGTCCATCAGGGGATCGGCCATCTTGCCGAGCGTGGAGACGACCTGCCACTTGCGCGCCAACTGCCCATCCCAAAGATCCGTGAGGCCGGAGAGGAGCATCGCGAGACTCGCGACGACCGTGAGGGCGACCCGGTTCCCCACGCCGCACGCGCACAGGACGGCGCACACCGCCCACAGGAAGATGAGCGGCACGCGCGCGAACGTCAGCGCGTTGACGAGGAACGCCTTGGCGTTCACGAATGAGCCAGCCCTTCCGCCACGACCTCCTGAAGGACGCCGAGCGTCTCCTGCATCTGGACGAGGCGGGCCTTGAGCGCCTGAACCTTCAGCTCCGCCTTTTGGTAGTTGCGCCGCGTCGCGAAGAGCTGCTTCAGGATCTCCCCGGGGTCGAGGTCGAGATCCTGGAGCTCCATCCCGTCGGGAATCGGCACGAGGACTGTCTCGCCGCATTCGGAGCAGTTGATCTGAAGACCCGCGCCACGGTAGTCGATGACGAGGCTTTTCCCGCAGTGCGGGCAGTCGAAGACAATGTCTGTCTCCAAAATCTCCGCATCCTCCGTGTTTTCGCGGACGGCGACGGACTCTTCTTCAATGGGCGCATCGGACATGGCGAACCTCCTCGTTTTCTCTTGTTCCAACATTATACCAAAAAACGAAACGGTCACGACATTTTAAAGGCAAATTTCCCCCTTGACTTTTTTGGGGGGCGTTTGATACAATACTCACTCACGCACCCGTGGTGAAATTGGCATACACGCCAGATTCAGGTTCTGGTGCCGCAAGGTGTGTGGGTTCAAATCCCACCGGGTGCACCAAAAAAGACGGCCCCTTCGTCTATCGGCTAGGACACTTGGTTCTCATCCAAGTAAGAGCGGTCCGACTCCGCTAGGGGCTGCCAAACGGAACAGAGGAAAGGGAGAAGTTGAAAACGAGGGCGATTGCGAAACTTCTCTACAGGACGGTGAAAGTCCTCGTTCTCCTCCTGTGCCTTTTCACAGCCTCGCTTTTCTTCCGCGAACAGCCGCTCCCGGCGGGGGCTTTAACCCGGCTCATCCAGTCGCACATCCCCACAAACATCGTCCCGATTGTCGAGGAGGCCTCCTTCGGCTTCCGCCACGGCCTCAACCTGCGGCGCGTCAGGGTCTACACCCCCGACCAGGACAAGCCCCTCACGCCGCTTGTCTCCGCCGAGCGCGTCACCATCCTGCCCTTCTCGCGCCGCGTCGAGATCGACCGCCTCGCCTACCGCCGCCTGCCCGACTCCTACTACGCGCCGGAGAACAACGAACGCCACGCGCGCGTCGAGGCGACGCTGCCGAACTTGCCCGCCTTCACGCTCGTCCTCACCCGTCCGAGCATCCTCGCCGTCGAGCCGGAGAAAGTCGTCTGCGACGTGAAGATCCGCGACGACCTCGCGGAGGCGACGGGCATCCACTTGGAGTGGCCCGACCCGGCGGGGCGGCTCAAACTCGACGGCTTCTGCCGCGTCGACCTGCGCCAGCAGGAGGTCGTCGGCGAAGTGCGCGGGTTCACGACCCAGCCGCTCATCCGCCCCTTCCTGGTGACGATGGACGTTCCCGTCTCCCTGCCCTACTTCGATGCGTTCACGGACGTGCCGGAGCCCGTCAAGGCCGCGTGCGCGTGGAAGGTGAACCTCGTCAACAACGACTTCGACCTCGACCTCGACCTCGCGCCGCCCATGGGCAAATACAACGCGGTCCCCATGCTGTCGGCGGAGGGGACGATCAAGCTCCACGTCTACACACGCGGCACGTCGCTCAACTACAACCACACCTTCGGGCCCATCGTCGCGAAAGGCACGGGAAGCCTCCCCTTGGAGGGGACGGTTCGCGTCGAAGGACTGAACGGCACGAACACGGTGCGCGTCACGGCGTCGAGCGCGATGCCCGTCGCCCAGCTTCTGAAAATCGGCGGCTTCACGGACGACTACGTGGACGAGCAAGTCGTCGGCGACTCCGCGTGCGACCTCCTCTTCCACTTCCCGCGCGCGATGGGCGACGACATGAGCCTTTTGAACGGACGCGGCCATTTGGAGATCAAGAACGGGCAGATCATGCGCTTGCGCGGCTTCCGCGGGCTCTTGGAACTCCTGGCCGAGAAGGTGCCGGGCGTCTCGTATCTGACCGACTCCACGCAGGCGAGCGGCGACTACGTGATCGAGAACGGCGTCGTCAAGTCCGACAACATCTACATCGAGGGCTCTGTCTTTTCCCTGAAGATGTATGGCGCCTACGACGCCGTCCGCGACACGCTGGACTTCACCACGCGCGTCCAGTTCTCGAAGAAGGACTCCTTCGTCGGCAAGCTCCTGCACCCGCTCGCCTGGCCGTTCACGAAACTCCTCCTCGAATTCAAGCTGACGGGCACCCCGCAGAATCCGACGTGGACGTATTTGAGCGTCATCGACCGCGTTCTCGACGCCACCAACCTATGAACCTGACGAGTCCGAGCCAAGTCAAGGCGTGGTGCATCGCGCACGACTTCCACCCCAACAAAGTCCTGGGGCAGAACTTCCTCATCGACAAGAACATTCTCCTCTCGATCGTCGACACGGGGCTTGAGGGCGCGGGGGCTGAACCCTCTGTTTTGGAAATTGGCCCGGGGCTTGGCGTCTTGACGCAGGAATTGCTCGCACGCGGCGCGCGCGTGACGGCCATCGAGAAAGATCCCGTCCTCGCCGACCGCCTCGCCGCGTCGCTCGGCAACCCGCCGAACCTCACGGTCATCGCCGGCGACGCCCTGGCGTGGCTTGCGCAGCAGCGGAAAAAAGACGAAACCCCATTCCCCATTCCCCATTCCCCATTCCCCACCATCCCCTTCACCCACCTAATCTCCAATCTCCCCTACCAATCCGGCACACGCATCCTTCTCGACATCCTCATCACGCGCCAAATTCCCGCGCTCACCGTCCTCGTCCAAACGGAGGTCGCCGAGCGTCTCGCCGCGCCCGAAGGCTCGAAAACACGCGCGCTCGCGGGCGTCTTCGCGCAATTGGACTACGACGTCCGCGTCGTCCGCAAGGTGCCGCCCACGTGCTTCTGGCCCCGACCCAACGTTTCCTCGGCCATTGTCAAGTTGACGCGCCACGACAGGAACGCCGCGCTGACCGAACAGGAGCGACGCACGTTCCGCTCGCTGGCGAAACAGGCCTTCGAGCACCGCCGCAAACAACTTGGCACAATCTTCAAAGATTTGATACAATCTACCTTGCGCGCGGAGGATCTCTCCAACGAGGAGTGGGTTCAGCTCGCGCGAGATTGGACACAACGCTATGCAAACACCTGAGGAATTTCTGTCATCACACGGCTTTGTCGCGGCCGCCGACATCGACCGACAAGCCTGCCTGTCGCTGTTCCTGTCCGAGATGGGCAAGGGGCTGCGCGGCGAGGACTCGTCGCTGCCGATGATCCCGGCCTACGTCTCCGTCGCGGGCAAGGTCCCCGCCGGCGCGCGCGCGGCCGTCATCGACGCGGGCGGCACGAACTTCCGCTCCGCCCTCGTCTCCATCCCGCCGCGCATCGAGGAGAAGCGCAACCAGCCCATGCCGGGCTCGCGCGGCGAAGTGGACGAGGAGACGTTCTACCAAACCTTCGCGGCGGAGATCAACAGGATCAAGGACAAGGCCACCGCCTCGACCTACGGGTGGTGCTTCTCCTACAACGCCGACATCACGCCCGAGCTTGACGCGAAACTCAACTACTGGACGAAAGGCATCCAAGCCCCCGCCATCGTCGGCGAATTCGTCGGCCGCGAGCTTCTCAAACGGCTGGGAGGCGGCGACATCGCCATCCTCAACGACACGGTGGCGACGCTCCTCGCCGCGAAGGCGACGGAGGGCGAGAAGACCTACTCCTCCTACATCGGCTTCATCCTCGGCACGGGGACGAACACGGCCTATGTCGAGCGGAACAGCGAAATCACGAAACTCCAGGGGCTCGACCCCGACGGCTCGATGATCATCAACGCCGAGTCGGGCGCGATGGACAAGATCGCGCGCTCCGCGTTCGACGAGGCCGTCGACCAGAAGCAGCCCGACCCCGGGCACAACCCCTTCGAGCGCATGATCTCCGGCGGCTACCTGGGGCCCATCGGCCTTGAGATCTTCAAGGCCGCCGCCAAGGCCGGCCTCTTCTCGTCCAAGGCCGCCGCCGTCATCGGCGGGCTGGGTGCGCTTGAGACCATCGACTTCGACGACTTCTGCGCCCTCCACGAGCGCGAGGGGCGCGTGAACCCGCTCGCCACGGCGTTCGCGGGCGGCGACGACGCGAAGATGGCGCGGCGGCTCGCGCGACCCGTCTTCGAACGCGCCGCCGCGCTGACGGCGATCCACCTCGCCGCGTTCTGCATCAAGTCGGGCGAAGGCGTCGACCCCGCCGCGCCCATCGCCATCCAGGTGGACGGCTCGACCTATTACAAGACGAGGACGGTCGATTTCGGCGCGCTCGTCACCAAGGAGCTCGACGACATGCTCGTCAAGCGCCGCCACATCCACTACGTCATGACGCCCCCCGTCGAGGACGCGCCGCTCATCGGGGCGGCGTGCGCCGCGCTGCTGCGGGGCGGGAAAGCGAAAAACGCATGAAGAAAATCAACACCCTCGCCGCGCTCGCGCTCCTCGCGCTCGGCCCCGCCGCGTCCGCCGTCGAAGTCGACGGCCTCGCCGCCAAAGTCGGCGACGACGCCATCCTCAAGAGCGACGTCCTCTTGGAGATGAGCCGCCGCCGCGCGAACGCCTCGGACTACACGACCGTCCGCAACGAGATGATCGAGAAGAAGCTCATCCTCCGCGCCGCGAAGGCCGCGAAGATGACGATGCAGGACTGGATCGTCGAGAACCGCGTCCGCGAGATCATCGCCCGCGCGTTCGACGGCGACCGCAACAAGCTCTTGGAGACGCTCGCCCAGCAGAAGGTCTCCTACCCCGAGTGGCTCGCGCGGATGAAGGACGACATGGTTGTCGGGGCGATGCGCTGGCACGTCGTGGACAAGAACGCCCGCGCGCGGCCGGGCGACCTCAAGCGCGAATACGAGGAGAACCCCACGCGCTACGCCTTGCCCGGCAAGGTCACGGTCTCCGTCATCCTCCTCCCGCCGGAGGCCGCCTCCAACCGCGTCGAGGTCTCGGCCGCCCTCGCGACGAACGACTTCGCCGCCGTCGCCCGGCAGTTCAGCGTCGACTCCCACGCCTCGGAGGGCGGCGTCTGGAAGGACATCGAGCCGCGTGACGTCTTCAAGCCCGAGATCTGCGACGAGATCGCCCAGATGCCCCTGAACACCATCAGCCGCTGGATCGAGCTGGACGGCTGGAGCTTCCTCCTGCGCAAGGACGCCGAGACGCTGGGGGCGATGCGCTCCTTCGAGGAGGCCTACGAGGACATCGAGCGGAACGTCCGCGAGCGGGAGGCGCAAAAGGCTTACGACGATTGGATTGAACGCCTCAAGGCGGAAACCTACATTCACATCTACTGAAGGGAAACACATGCTCACGTGGCTTGACTCGCTCCGGAACCGCTCCATGATGCGCCTCGCGTCGTTCACCGACGAGGAGATGACGAACCTCATCGACCTCGCGGCGCAGTTGAAGGCGCGGCGGAAGGCGGGGGTGCGCGGCGACCTCCTCCACCGCAAGAACGTCGCGCTCATCTTCGAGAAGAGTTCGACGCGGACGCGCAACTCGACGCTCGTCGCCATCCGCGACGAGGGCGGCAACGGCGAATACCTGACGCGCCCCGACATCCACTTCGGCAAGAAGGAGTCGGTCAAGGACACCGCGCGCGTCCTCGGCCGCATCTACGACGGCATCCTCTTCCGGGGCTTCCGCCAGGCGGACTGCGAGGATCTCGCGAAGTATTCCGGCGTTCCCGTCTGGAACGGCCTCACCGACGACTACCACCCGACGCAGATCTTCGCCGACTTGCTGACCGTCAAGGAGAACTTCGGAACGCTCGACGCGAACACGTGCGTCGCCTATGTCGGCGACGGGCGCAACAACGTCGCGAACTCGCTCATGATGGGCTGCGCGAAGTGCGGCGTCCGCTACGTCTGCTGCGCCCCCAAGGAGCTGCGCCCCGACGAGGCGATCCTCGCGGAGGCGGAGGCGGTCGCGAAGAAAAACGGCGTGGACATCCGCGTCGTCGAGAACCCCCAGGACGGCGTCAAGGGCGCGAACGTCCTCTACACGGACGTCTGGGTGTCGATGGGCGAGGAGGCGAAGACGGCCGAGCGCATCAAGATGCTCCGCCCCTACCAGATCAACATGGATCTCATGCGGGCGACGGGCAACCTCGACGGGCGGCTCCTCTTCCTCCACTGCCTGCCGGCCTTCCACGACCACAGCACGGAGGCGACGAAGGACTGCGGGGCCCTGGAGGTGACGGACGAGGTGTTCGAGTCGAAGTTCTCGAAAGTCTTCGACGAGTCCGAGAACAGGATGCACACGATCAAGGCGCTTCTCGTCTCCGCCCTCTGCGACCGCGCGTCGGTCTGAAGCGTATGCGGCGCGGGCGGTTCATCACGTTCGAGGGCGGCGAGGGCTGCGGCAAATCGACGCAGGTCGCCCGCCTCAAGGAGGCGTTGGAACACGCGGGTCAGGATGTCGTCCTCACCCGCGAGCCGGGCGGCACGTGGCTCGGCGAGAAGATCCGCTTCCTCCTGAAGGATCAGGACGACGAAGAGCCGTGCGACCGCGCGGAGCTGCTCCTCTTCCTCGCCGCGCGCGCGCAACTCGTGCGGCGCGTCATCCGTCCCGCGCTCGAACGCGGCGCGTGGGTCGTCTCCGACCGCTTCAGCGACTCGACGCTCGCCTACCAGGGCTACGGACGCGGGCTTGACTTGGACACGCTGCGCCTCGCCAACGACTTCGCCTGCGAGGGGCTCGCGCCCGACCGCACCTTCCTCTTGGACATCGACCGCGCCACCGCCGCCCGGCGGCTGGGCGAGCGGCAGGCGCGACTGGGCGCGGCGGCCGACCGCATCGAACGCGCGGGCGACGACTTTCACGACCGTCTTCGCGCGGGCTACGACGCGCTGGCGGCGGCCGCGCCGGAGCGCATCGTCCGCGTTGACGCGACCCTCTCGCGCGAGGGCGTGTGGGAGCAGATATGGAACTCGATCAAGCCGATGCTCTGATCGCCCACGCGCTGGAGACGGGGTGCGCCGCGCGCGCGTATCTGCTCGTCGGCGACATCCACGGCGCGTGCGAGGCGCTTGTGGAGCGCGTCCTGATGCGCCTCTTCCCGGACGCGCGGGATCAGGTCGCCGCGCACGCGCACCCCGACGTCATCCGCCTCGCGCCGAGCGGGAAGAAGCGCATCATCTCGGTTCTCGCCATGCGCGAGAGCGTCCTCAAGCCGCTCTCGGAGACGTCGTTCTCCGGCGGCTGGAAGGCGTGCGTCATCGTGGGCGCGGATCGGATGGAGGCCGCCTCCGCGAACGCCTTTCTGAAGATGCTGGAGGAGCCGCCGCCGAAGACGATCTTCATGCTCCTCTCCGACCAACCCGACGCGATCCTGCCGACGATCCGCTCGCGGACGCAGCGCATCAGCCTCGCGCGCGCGGCGGCGGATGTCCTGCGCGGTGCGCGGCGTGACGCGCTGGAGGCGGCCGTCCGACAAAAAGACCTGGCGCGGCTCGTGGCGCTCTTCAAGGAAATCAAGGAGGAGGCGCCCGACGAGGAGGTCGCGCTCGTCCGCAAGACGTTCTTCCGCACGATTTTGGAGATGGCTCGCGGGAAGATGCTGCGCGACCTTGCGGACGACAACGCGGCGAAGACGGCGCACCTCTCCTTCCGCAACCTCACCGCCATCGAGGAGGCGTATCGGCAAAGCGGCAAATCCATCGGCGACGACACCGTCCTCGCCTACCTCCTCGACCACCTCGCGCTTTGACGCGGCGCATTGCGGTCAAGCAAGGGCGGGCTTGGGCGGAGGGGCCAAGTTCAAGCACCGCGGCGATAGTGCCGCTCGCGACCTGCTC
>CAVKTW010000029.1:0-3094 GCA_963659085.1 Candidatus Methanomethylophilaceae archaeon
GTGTAGACGATGGGCGACTCTTCGAGAGATTCAGAATAGTGCGTTTCAAGGAACTCGTCAAGGCCGGGCGAGAGCGTCACCGAGCAGCCGACGGGCCAAAAGACGCACGAGGCAACATCTTCGGGCTTCCCGCGCGGCAAGCCCGCCTTCTCCAAACGGCAACAAAAGTCGTCAACAGGCTCTTCAAGGAGGAACAGCGTTTCGTAATCGCGGTCGGAGTCCGCCCCCGCGAACGCGAACTCGATGGGCGTCCCCTTCTCGACGCCCGTGGCGACTGCGGTGAAGGAAATGGACGTCGCGAGAAGAAGAGCGAGCACGAGAATCCCCTTTTAGGCCTGTCTCAACCGCTCGACGGCGCGTTTGAAGCCCTCGGCGCTGCGGGCGATGATCGCCTCGTCGACGCTGCTGGAGATGCGCACATAGCCCGCGTAGCCGAAGCCGCTCCCCGGCACGACGAGAATGCGCTCCTCGACAAGCGCGTCCACGAAAACCCTGTCGTCGGGAACGGGGCTTTTCGCGTAGAAGTAGAACGCCCCCTTCGGCATCGGAAACTCGATGCCCGCCTGCGTCAGAACCTCGGCCATGAGTTTGCGGCGGCGGTCGTAGATGTCAAGATCGACCGTTTCGTTCAAGAGTTGGGCGGCGAGACGCTGGCCGATGACCGGCGCGTTCACAGACCCCAGCGTGCGGTTCGTCAAGGTGACGGCCGCGAGAAGCTCGTCCTCGTTCGGCAACGCCGGGTTCGCGAGGAAATAGCCGACGCGCTCGCCCGCCAAGGACAGCGATTTCGAGAACGACCCGATGACGCACGCCCATTTCGTGAGCGGCAGAATGGCCGGCACCGTCTCGCCGTCGAACGCAAAGACGCGATACGGCTCGTCGGCGAGGAGGAAGAGCGGCCGCAGCCCCCCCTGCGCCTCGCGCCTCTCGTTCTCCTCGTCCACGCACGCGGCGAGTTCCTTCAAGACGGCGAGCGGATAGACGCACCCCGTCGGGTTGTTCGGCGAGTTGATGATGATCGCGCGCGTCCGAGGCGTGATCGCCTTTTTGATCGCCGCGACATCGGGATAGAAGTTTGGTTCAAGCGACGGCACGGTCTTCAAGACGCCGCCGAAATGGCCGCAGTAAGACCCATACTCGACGAAGTAAGGCGCGGGCGTGATGATCTCGTCGCCCGGCGAGACGACGGCGCGGAAGAAGGCGACCATCGCCCCCGCCGCGCCAACGGTCATGATAACGTCTTTGCCTTTGACGGCCGTCTCCTGCTGACGGGAGAGGAACGCGGCCATCGCCTCGCGGACGGCGGGAATGCCCGCGTTCGGGCAGTAGCCAAGCCCCAGCGGTTTGACGGCCTCGTCCGCCAAGCGAACGAGAGCCTCCTTCGCGCGCGCGGGCGGCGGCACGTCGGGGTTGCCGAGCGAGAAGTCGCACACGGCATTCTCGCCAAACTGTTTTTTGAGTTCGATCCCCTTCTCGAACATCTTGCGGATGAAGCTCGACGAGCCCATCGCGTGCTGAATGTCGTCTGTCAAAAGCTGCATGGTCACTCCTCCTCGTCCCCGTCCTCCGACGACGACTCCCCGTCCGTCGCCGGTTCCTCGGCGGGGGCTTCGCTTGAAATGTCGGGGAAGATCTGGTTCATCGTCTTTTCGTATTCCGGGAACTGCGTGATGACCTCGCGCACCATCTGCTCGGCCTTCGCGCCCGCCCCGACGACTTCGGCGCAGACGAGGCGCATGGTCAGCGCCGCGCCCGTCATCACGTCGGCCCACTCGCGCAGGTTCAGCGAGGAGTTCTTGCGCCCGTTGATGATGTAGTGGTTGATGATCTCGTTGAAGTTGCCGGGATAGTCGCGGTAGAACTTCTGCCACGCGACCTTGATCGGCTTGCGCTTGCCGTGGAAGATGACGGATATCTCGCGCTCGTTCACGTCGACGACCTTGCCGTTGCGGAGTGCGCTCTTGATCCGCCCGCTGAAGACGTGGTTTTTCAACTTGGCGATGAAGAGATCCTGAACCTTCTTCATGTCGTTGACTTTCCGCAGTTGGAGATCCCGCATCAACTGCCCTTCCGCCGTCTTGAAGTTCTCGCTCGCCTGGTTGAGGCGGTCGGTGGCGAGTTTCCAGTTGAGCTGGCGGAAGCACCCCTGGACGGACAGCGCGTCGAACTGCTGCTGGATGGACTCCGTCTCGGCCGTGACCAAAGCGGCTCGCTCGGCGGCCTTCTTCGCGAGACGCGCCTCCTCGGCCGCCTTCTCACGCGCCTCCTTCTCGGCGCGCGCCGCCTCGGCCTTCTTGACCTTGAGGTCGAGGATGGTCTGCGAAATCACCTTCTCGCCGCGCGAATGGATGAGCGCGAGCGCCTTCTTCACGTTTGTGACGTCGGCCGACGAGCGCATCTCCTCGTATTTCTCCTTGACGGTCAGCGAGAGATTGCCCAAGGTTTTGGCGGTCTCCTCGGATTGCGTCTGATACTTGTTCGCCTCCTCGCACAACGCCAAAATGGCCTGGGCCGTCCGGGCGATCTTGATTTGGCTCGCCTGGCAGCTGTAGGCCTTCAGCCACAGCCCTTGGATGTCCTCCACGGCCTTCGGCCGTTCCTTGGGTTCGGCGGCGGACACGGGGGGCGTCGCCTCGCCACTCGGCGCGGCGGCGGGTGTCGCCGTTGCCGGCGCGGGCGTCGCCGCCGCGACAGCGGCGTTCGGCAAGTTCGTCACCGCGTTGGCCGGCGCGTTCGTTTGCGCGAGAACATCCAAGAGCTCGGCCGATTGCGGCGGCTTCATCTCGGCCGCGTAATCGGGCAGGAGCTTCGCGAGCTCCGCCGTGTATTTCGCACACGACGTCTCGGCGCGCGCGGCGAACTCCTTGAACTCGCGGTCGAATGTCTCCACCGCCTCTTGTGTCTTGGCGATGGACTTTCGCGCCTCGTCCATCTTCGTCACGACAAGGGCGTTGAACTCGTCCTTCTGCGCCTGCTCGTTGGCCGCCGTGTACCAGAAAAGCCCGCCGATGATGGCGCCAATCGCCAACAAGCCGCCGAGGACGAACAGAAAGACCTTGAGGCCGAGACTTCCAGACTCCTCGTCATCATCCTC
>CAVKTW010000030.1:0-5765 GCA_963659085.1 Candidatus Methanomethylophilaceae archaeon
CCGCTCTCACGCCACGGCCGGGCGCAGGCGCTCGGCGAGCGTCGTGCGCCGCTCGTGGACGGTGTTCGTCTTGATGGCGCGGTCGACCGCATACGGCACGCCGATGAGCAGCACGAGCTTCTTGCCGCGCGTGATCGCCGTGTAGAGGAGGTTGCGCTCCAGCATGACGTAGTGCTGCGTGTGCATGAGGACGATGACGGCGGGATACTCGCTGCCCTGCGACTTGTGGATGGTCATCGCGTAGGCGAGGACGAGTTCGTCGAGGTCGCCCGCCTCGTAGAGGACGGGCCTCCCGTCGAACGCGACGACAAGCGACCGCTCGGCGGCGCAGACCTCCTGGACGAAGCCGATGTCGCCGTTGAAGACGTCCTTGTCGTAGTTGTTCCGCAGCTGCATGACGCGGTCGCCCGCGCGGAAGGCAACACCGCCGCGCGTGACGGCCTCGCCGGCGGGGTTGAGCGCCTTTTGGAGTGCCTCGTTGAGCGCGTCAGCCCCAAGCCGCTGGCGGCGCATGGGGGAGAGCACCTGCACGTCCCGGAGCGGGTCGAAGTGGAACTTCCGGGGGATGCGCGTCGTCATGAAGTCGATGACGCGCTGGACGCACACGTCCGGATCCTCGCACCGCACGAAATAGAAGTCCGTCTCGCCGGGGCGCACCTCCAGCGGCTCGCCCGCGTTGACGTGGTGCGCGTTCTTGACGATCAGCCCCGCCGTGTCCTGGCGGAAGATGACGTCCAAGCGCGTCGCGGGCACCGCCCCGGAGCGGATGAGGTCCCCGAGGACGGCGCCGGGCCCCACGGAGGGGAGCTGGTCGGTGTCGCCCACCCAGACGACGCGCGCCGCGTTGGGAATCGCCCGGAGGAGGTCGCTCGCGAGGCGGACGTCGATCATCGAGGTTTCGTCGAAGATGAACACGTCCCCCTCCAGCGGATGGCCCTCGTGGAACGTGAACTTGTTGAGCGCGGGATTCCACTTGAGCAACCGGTGGATCGTCTGCGCCTCGACCCCGACGGCCTCGGCCATGCGCTTCGCCGCCCGCCCGGTGGGCGCGGCAAGAACGACGCGCCGCTGGAACCGCGTTTGGAAAATCTCGACGAGCGCGCGGATCATCGTCGTCTTGCCGACGCCGGGCCCGCCCGTGATCACCGAGAACTTCGCCGCGAGCGAGGCCGCGAGCGCCGCCTCCTGTCCCGCGCCGAGTCGGAACGTTTGCCGCGCCTGCCAGTCCGCGATGGCCGCGTCGATGTCGGCCGCCGAGAGGGGGTGGCCCTCCCGCAGAATCGCCCGGACGCGGCAGGCGATGTCGCGCTCGGCGTGGTAAAGCGGCCGCAGGAAGAGCCGGCGCGGCAACGGCGGCTCGCCCTCGGCGACGATGCGCCCCTCGGCGATCTCCGTCGCCAGTGCCTCGGCGAGGATCTCCACGGGGACGGACGTGAGCTCGTGCGCGTGGAGGAGGAGGTCGTTCTCCAGCGTCCAGCAATGCCCCCCCTCGTCGGACTCCGTCGCGAGCGCGTGGGCGAGCACCGCCCGCGCCCGGAGCGGCGAGTCGCGGGGAATGCCGACCGAGAGCGCGATGCGGTCGGCCGTCGCGAAGCCGATGCCCCAGATGTCGCGGCAGAGCCGGTAGGGGTCCGCCTTGATGATGGCGACCGCGTCGGGCCCGTAGCGGCGGACGATCTTCGTCATCTTCGTGATCGAAATGCCGTAGGTCTGGCCGAAGATGAGGTTCTCGCGCATCGTCTCGTTGCGCTCCCAGCTCGCGCGGATCTGGGCGATCTTGGCGGCCCCCAACTTCGGCACCTCGCGGAGGCGGGCGATCTGGTGCTGGAGAACGTGCATCGTCTCCTCGCCGAACGTCTCGACGATGCGCTTGGCGAGCACCGGGCCCACGCCCTTGATGAGGCCGGAGGCGAGGTATTTCTCGACGCCCTTGAGCGAGCGCGGGGCCTGGCAGGCGAGCGTGTCGGCCTTGAACTGGCGGCCGTGAACCTTGTCCGTGACCCAATGCCCCTCGGCCTTGACGTCCTCCCCCTCCCAGACGGCGCGCGTCTTGCCGACGACCGTCACCTCCGGGGCGCGGGCGAGCTCGAACGCGCTGGGGATCTCCACGCGCAAGACCGTGTAGCCGCTCTCGTCGCTGTGGAAGACGACGCTCTTGACGGTTCCCTCGACGGTCTCGGCGGCCTCGGCCATCGCGCCTACAGTCCGACGGCGTCGCGAACCTTCGCCATCTGCTCGGCGGCGGCGGCGCGCGCCTTGCGGGCGCCCGTCTGGAAGATGTCCTCCAAGATGTCCGCCTTCGCCGCGAGCTCCTCGCGCCGGGCGCGGAACGGGTCGAAGAGGCGGTGGTAGACGCGCAGGAGCTCCTTCTTGGCGGTGCCGTAGCCGTAGCCGCCCTGGCGGAACGCATCCGCCATCGCGGCGGCCTCCTCCTCGGTCGCAAAGAGTTTGTAGAGCTCGTAGACGGCGTTGCCCTCCGGGTTCTTCGGCGCCTCCATCGGCGCGGAGTCGGTCTGGATCGCCATGACCTTCTTCTTGACGGACGGGTCGAAGAGCTCGATCGTGTTGTGGTAGCTCTTCGACATCTTCTGCCCGTCCGTGCCGGGGATCGTGGCGACGTTCTCCGGAATCCACGGCTCCGGGAGTTTGAAGATCTCGCCGTAGGCGTTGTTGAACTTCTGCGCGAGGTCGCGCGTCACCTCCAAATGCTGCTTCTGATCCTTGCCGACGGGCACGAGATCCGCGTTCATGATGAGGATGTCGGCGGCCATCAAAACGGGATAGGCGAAAAGCCCGTGCGTCGCCTCAAGGCCGTGCGCGAGCTTGTCCTTGTAGGAGTGGCAACGCTCCAGAAGCCCCATCGGCGTCAGGCACGAGAGATACCACGCGAGTTCCTGCACCTCCGGGACGTCGCTCTGGCGATACATGACCGTCTTCTCGACGTCGAGGCCGCACGCGAGGTAGTCGAGCGCGACGTTGCGCGTCGCCTCGCGCAACACCGCGCCGTCGCGCACCGTCGTCATCGCGTGGAAGTTCGCGATGAACATGAAGTTCTCGTTCGCCGCCTGAAGGTCGTTCATCGCCTTCATCGCGCCGAAGTAGTTGCCCCAGTGAAGCGTCCCCGAGGGCTGGATTCCCGTTAAAACACGCATTGCGTTCCTCTCCTTTCAGAAGATTATATCAAAAAACCGCGCCATGCGCCTCGCGCATGTTCTCGCCGAAGAGCGCGAGCTTGGGGTCGGCCGCGCCGAAGCCCTGGATCCAGCCGCGCTCGAAGCCGAAGTCGGCGGCGGCCTCCGTCACCGAGTCGTATTCCTCCCGCGTGACGAAACGGTCGAAGGGCGGCGTCTCCAACGCCTTGTAGGCGGGCGTGAACTGGCTCATGATGGAGACGGGCACCTCGTTCGAGAGTTCCGTCGCGAGCCACGCGAGGCTCTCGATGGCCTCGTCGGCGTGGCCCGGCAGGACGAGGATGCGGCAAATGACCTTCTTCCGAGACCACGCCCACGCGAGCGCGGCGCGGGCGTTCTCGACATAGTCCGGCGCCGCGCTCGCCAACCGCGCGGTCTCGCGCCGCGAATAGCGCAAGTCGAAGAGCGCCCAGTCGCAAAGTTCCTCGTAGTCCTCCAGCGTCTCCACGCGCTCGTAGCCGGAGGAGTTCCAGACGAACGGCAGGCGGACGCCCTCCCGGCGGAGGCGGGCCGCCGCCTCGCGGATGAACGGCAGATACGGCGTGGGCGAGACGAGGTTCCAGTTCTCCACCTTGTCCTTCACGGCAAGGTCGCGCAAGATGTCGGCGAGTTCGTCGACGCTCTTGTCCTCCCCTTCGCCCTTCCAGCTCCACGGCGAGTTCTGGCAGTAGAGGCACTTCATCGTGCAACGCGAGAAGAAGACGCACCCCGACCCGCGCGATCCCGTCAGAGGCGGCTCCTCGCCGAAGTGGGGACCCCAGCGGAAGACGCGGGGCTTGTCGCCAGCCCCGCAGAAGCCGCGCGCCGCGTCCGCGCCGAACCGCCGCGCCCCGCAGCGGCGCGGGCAGAGGCAACACGCCGCCTCCATCAGCGCGCGAGCTGCGCCATCGTCACGAGCGGCAAGTCGCCGACGGCGGGGAGTTTCATCGGCGCGAGCGCGGCGGCGTCGAACGCATAGCCGTCGGCGCCGAGCGGCCACACGACGGGGGCCGTGTTGAGGATCGTCGCCTTGAAGCCCTGCATCGTCGCGCCCATGTTGCCGGTGTGCGAGGAGTTCACCCCCTCGTTCTCGATGACGAACGGGCGGCTGTAGCCCTTGGCCATCAGCGTCTCCAAAAACTCCGTCCAGTCGCACGAGTCGCTGCCGCCGAAGCCGGGCAGGCGCGGCTCGTAGTTGAGGCGGTCCCACTCGTTCGCGGGCAGCGGCACGCCGGCCTTCCGCGCCAAGTCCGGGTCGACCGTCTGCATGGGGTAGAGCCGCCCCCAGTGGACGGCCTCCTCGTCGCGGAGGAAGTTGCGCGTCCCCTTGATGTGGACGCGGCGCAGTTTGGCGAAGTCCATCGCGCGGATGACGTCCGAGGGGTTGATGTGCTGCCAGACGTCGTGCGACGGGTCGTAGGTCTCCTGAAGGTTCGAGTCGTCGTCGAGGATGGCATACATGAGCTTGCGCGCGGCGAGGCAGCCGGGGAGGTTGCAGTAGCAGTCGGGCGAGGAGACGCGCGTCCAACCCTCCATCGGGCAGTTCTCGACGGCGACCGTCACGCCGAGATCCTTCGCGTATTTCAGGATGGGCGTGAAGACCTTCTTGAACTTCTCAAGGTTCTTCTCGAAGCCGTGATCCTCGCGCCCCAGCGTCTGGTCGTAGCCGACGAACGTGCCGCAGACGACGTCGTTCTCGTCGCCGCCGAGCATCGCCGCGATGCGGATGAGCTTGAGGATGTGGTTCTGGTTCTTCTCCTGAAACGCCGCGTCGCCGCCGATGAGGTTCTGATACGCGCCGACGGAGACGCGCAGCCCCGTGCGGTTGCACGTGTCGACGACGCGCTTCGCCGCCTCCGGGGTGAAGTGGTCGTAGTCGAGGTGCGTGGCGACGTGATCCGTGCGGTTCGTGTCGCGGGCGAAGACGCACAGCTCCAGCCCCTGCGCACCGAGGTCAAGGGCGCGTTTGACCACGCCGTCAAAGTCGTCCTGCGGGAACGCGCTCGTCATGAGCCAGATGGGGTTGTTGCGCGCGCGCGGCTTGGCGGCGTGGGCGAAGGCCGTGTGGGCGAATGGAACGGTCGCGGCGAGGGCGGCCGCGCTCTTGAAAAAATCGCGTCTTGACGTTGACATGAATGACCCTTTCGTAATGCTAAACGAGTTTGTTCATTATACCACAAAAACGCCGACGAGACAAAAAAGTGGCCGCCCCCGTTTCTTCACGCCGCCTTGCGCGGCTTTTCCCCGGACGGGGGCGGCTCGCGGAGGCGCGAGACGATCTCGGCCGTGACGGCGGGGTTGTCCTTGAGGTAGGCGACGGAGGCCGCCTGCCCCTGCGCGAGCTGCCGCTCGCCGAAGGAGAGCCAACTGCCGCGCTTCTCGACGATGCCGCGCGTGAGCGCCGCGTCAAGGACGCTCCCTTCGTAGGAGATGCCGCACGAGTAGAGGATGTCGAACTCCGCCTCCGTGAACGGCGCGGCGACCTTGTTCTTGACGACCTTCACCCGCGTCCTGTTGCCGACGACCTCGCCGCTCGGCGACTTGATCGCGCCGATCCTCTGCACCTGGAGCCGGCACGAGGCGTAGAACTTCAAC
>CAVKTW010000031.1:0-2781 GCA_963659085.1 Candidatus Methanomethylophilaceae archaeon
GCGGTCGAAACAATGGTCGCGCCATTCCAGACGGTGTTCGGCGAGGCGTTCAGGAAGACGCCGCCGGGCCCAAGTTCAAGCGTCGAGCTTGTGAGTGTCCACGTCGCCGAATCGTTGTTGGACTTGATGCCTTTCACCTTGTAGGAACCGCCCGACATATTGAGCGCACCCGTCCCTTGGTCGCCCAAGAGAAGCGTCGTGTCCTTGGCGCTGAACGTGCCGCCCTGAAGGTTGTAGGTGGCCTTGCTTCCCGAATCACGGCCGAGGACGAACGAGGAGTCCGCCGACGCGGCCATCGTCACGCTCGCGCCCGACGACTGGGTGAGCGTTTGGACGGCGGACGCGCCCGCGCCCATGACGAACGTGTCGAGGTTGAGAGTCGCGCCGCTCCCCAAAACGAACGAGCCCGACGCGCCTGTCGCCGTCTCGTCGCCGAAGACGAGCGTGGTCGCCGCGAGCGGGCGGCGGTATTCGACGATGCCGTCAAGCCCCGCCGTGAACGGATACGCGGCAAACGCCTCCGTTCCCTCGTAGATGAGGCGCGAGTCCGAGAAGTCCATCTCGACCGCGCCGTTGAACGTGCCGTTGAGGACGCGGGCGACGCCGTTGGACGCGATGAAGAGCGTGTCGTGGGTGATCGAGTCGGCCGTCTCGCCCGTGAAGGAGAGGTTCTTGCCTGTCGTCACCGACGCGCCGAAACCCAAAACGACGGCCGAGAGGTCGGAGGTGCCGGTCGAGGCCGAGTCATCGAGCGATTCCAACACGGTCAAGACACCGCCCGACGCCTTCAAGGTGAGCGTGCCGGCCACCTCGGTGACGACTTTTGGAATTTGGATGTTCGATGTCACGGTGACGGTGAACGACGAATCCGCAGGAAGAGAAATCGTCGCCGACGCGACATCGGTGAAATCACCTTCATAGGCCACGCCCGAGGCGTCCTCCCACGCCAACGCGGCGAAGTCCGCGTCCGCCGCGACGGTCGCCGTGATCGCCTTCGTCCGCTCGCTCGTCGAGTGCGTGAGGATGACGAAGCCGTCCGCGTAGGAGAGCGTTCCATAGCGATCCGCCGTCGCCGCGCCCTTGGCGTCCACATACGCCGGCGTGACGAACGCGCGCAACGCCGCATTGTCCAAGTCCGCCGCCCACGCGCCGCACGAGAAAAGTTTCAGCGTCGCGGTGCCCATGTAAGTCTCGTAGTCGATGAGCGTCCGCGCCGCGCCCGCCGTGGGCTGGGCATTGAGCGTGAGGGTCGCGTCCTCGCGCACCGCGCTCAGATCCACCGTGCCGCTCGCGAGCGTCCACGCGCCCAGGCCCTCGGCCGCGATGACGGTGCCGCTCAACGCCTCGTCCTCGTCGGCGGCCGCCGCGCCAATCGTCACAGTCGCGTCCGCGCCACGGTTGAGCGTGAAGCCCGTGAGGTCGAGCGTCGAGCCCGCCGTCGCGCCGAGCGTGAGCGACGCGACGCCGTTCGTCATGACGACGGAGCCCGCGAACGGAACATCCGCCTCCGTGGCGACAATCACGCCCGCGCCCTCGATCTCGACGACGCCGGACGACGACTCGAAGCCGAGCGAGCCGATCTCCAAACGCGCCGCGTCCGCGCCGTCGGCCGTCGCGAGCGTGACGGAGCCGGAGCAGCCCGACGAGCCAAAGCCCTTGGCGCGGAGGATGGCGCCGCCCGACAGGACGATGGAGGAGTCTTGGTAGAGGTTCACGTAGGAATTCGCCACCTCGAAGACGCCGCCCGAGAGGACAAGGTGGACGTTGTTCGTGGACACGTCGCCGAAGCCCAAGAGTAGTCCCTCGCCCGAACCCGTCGCCCGGCTGTCGCAGACGAAGCGGCCGCCCGACATCTTGAACGTGGGAACGTTCGTCTCGCCCGCGCTGAAACTCACCTTCGTGGACGAGGGCGAGAGGGTGAGGTCGCCGCCTTGGATGTCGAGGTTGAGATTGAGCGTCATCCCCGCCTCCGTCGATTCATCGACGAGCGTGACGCTGTCGCCCGCCTCCACGCGGAGCGTCGTGCCGGGGAGCGCGAACGAGCCCTTCAGCGTCGCGCTCTCGAACGCATACGTCGCCGTCGGCCAGTCGGCGAGGACGAACGCGCCGCGCGCGCCGTTGAAGCGGATGAAGGCGTTGGTGTGGATGTCGAAATCGCCGAACGTCACGCCCGCGCCGAGCGTGACGCGCGCGCCGTCGCCGGCGGCGAGCGTCCCCGTCCCCGCCGCGCCGCCCGCGAGCGTCGTGGACGCGCCAGCCGTCACACGCGCCGCGTGCGTCGGGAGGTTCCAGATGAGCGCGCCCGTGTGCGCCGAGTCGTCAATCGCGGTGAAGAAGAGCGCGTCCGACGACGCCTCGACCGTGAGGTCGCCCGCGCCTTGGATCGTCAAGGTGCCGAACGTTCCCGCCCAATCGCACGTGAGCGTCGAGGCGGATGTGACGGTTAAGGTGAGATCCGCGTTCGGCGGGATCGAGGCGGCGGCGAGCGTGAACGAGTCGCCGTTTTTGTCTTTGAGGGTGAGTGTGCTCAACGATGCGTTCCCCGCGAGCGTCGCCGTGAAAGGCCCTGTCATCACCTTCGCGGTCGCCGCGTAGACATCGCCATCGACGAGACGCAGAACGGCCGTGGACGAGTCGGCGACGGTGAACGCGCGGAACTGCTCTTCGGTAATCGCGTAGCCCGTCAAGATCGGGAAGTAGGAGGCGGACGCGGTCGCCTCGGAGCAGTCGACCGTGACCGCGCCGTTGACCGTCAAATCGCCGTTGCTCGCCTTGAGGCAC
>CAVKTW010000031.1:2791-7291 GCA_963659085.1 Candidatus Methanomethylophilaceae archaeon
AGGCACGACGAACCCGACACCTTGAGGACGGCGCCCTCCTCGCAGACGAGCGACGCGGCGATGTCGCCGTCGAGAACGAGTGTGCCCTGCGGGCGGACAACGAGCGTCGCCGCCTTGAGCGGGAAGATCGTCCCGCCGTCCGTGGTGGTCAGCCACGCATAGCGGCTGGAGGGGGCGGCCTGGTTGACGACCGTCTGCAAAAGGACTTCTTCCGCGTCGTCGCTACGCTGGGCGAAGACTTGCCAGTTCTTGGGATCGCGCGGCACGTGATCGGCCGAGCAAAGCGCGTAGCCGACAAGCCCGCTCACGGGTTCGGGGAACGTGATCTTGACCCACGTGGGCGACGATGACTTGCTCGGCCACCACTTGTTGTTGCTCCCGAATGTGCCGTCGATGAGGGCTTTGAGTTTTTCGTTGCCCGTGCTGCCCGTCACGGCCTGACCCTCGTTGCCCTGGCGCCCCGAGGTGACGACCATCGACTCGCCCGCGCAATCGGTGACGACCGTTCCCTCGGGGAGGTAGAAGTGGCCGTTCGCGTCGTAGAGGCGCAGCTCGCCCAACGCCACGCGCTCACTCGCGGTCGAGGCGAGCGAGAACTCGAAGCGCAGACTCTTGACCTTGACGAGCGGGGCGAACGAGCCTGTGATCCGCGCCGTGGCGTCGGCGGCGACTTCCAAACGCGACGCCTCGACATCCGCGAACTGCGCCTCGCTCGCGGCGACGCCGAGCGTCTCGGTGACGGCGAGCGGCGTCTCAAACGTGACGGGCGAGGAGAGGACGAGCGAGTCGACGCTGATCGTCGCGTTCGTCGCGTCCGCGCCCTTGAAGACGTAGCGCGAATCGCTGTTCTCAAAAAGCATGAACTTGGGCGCGACGTTCGTGGCGACGTTGACCACGACCTCGGACGCGCCGGCGATGTCGGGGAACTGGACGACGGTGTTGTCGAAGTAGGCACTCTCCTCCCCCGCGAGGCTCTGCCACGCGAGGTTCGCCGTGTCGAGATCCCACGTGCCGTTTTCAGTCCCCTTCCACACGAGTTGGCTGGAGCTCAGCATGTAGTAGCCTTGCGTCCAACCGCCCGAAAGAAGGATGCCGTTGTGGTCGTAGACGTTGACGCCGTCCTCGACGGTCAAGGTCGTCGCCGTCACATCGACGAGTTTGTAAAGCCCTTCCTGCGTGGGTTCGGGGAGGTAAAGCGACGCGCCGCTTTTGAGCGTGACGGCGGAGATGCCGCTCAACGGAATCGCGTCAAGGCGGAGGACGCCGCCCGATTCGACCGTCAGAGCCGCGCGCACGGAGTCGGCGGCGGCGACATGGAGCGTCGTCCCCGATTGGACGACAACGCCAGCGGCGAGCGTGACGGGCGCGGCGAGGTCGAGCGTGCCGGCGCCCGACACGGTGAGGGCACCGTCCTTCGCGCCGTCAACGAGGGCGCACGACACGGTGAGCGTGGCGTTCTCCACCAAGGCGACGGCAAGCGTCTCGCTGACGGCGAGCGCGTCCGCGCCCGTGATGGTGGACGAGCCGCCGACGGTCACGCACAGGCCGCCGCCGTCCTCCGAGCCGAGAGAGCCTTTGTTCGTGGCGTTCGTCAGCGTGGAGTCGTGCAGGGTGAGCGGCTTCGAGAGTTCCGACGTCTTGAAACGCGGGTTGTGGCACAAGGTGAGGACGGCGTTCGTCGCCGCGATGCCGGGCGAGTCAAGCGCCTCCAAGGCGAGCGACGTGTCGACCGCCTTTAGAACGAACGTCTCCGGGAAGAGGTTGCGCTTGCGGGCGCGGAAGACGTTGTTCGTCGAGACATCCGCGCCGTCGCCCACGAAGGAGAGCGCGGCGATGTCAACCTCCTTGCCCTCGCCGTAGTCGCCGTTGAGCGGCGTGTCAATCGTCACGTTCGCGCCCGAGACGAGGATCTCGCCGACGTTTGTGAACTTGTCGCCGAAGTAGCGCGTCTTGTCGCCCGGCAGCGTGAGGTTGCCGCGCGCGCCCACGAAGGTGACGCCGTTGCGCCCCGCGCCGCCCGCAGCTTCCCAGCGGAGGTTGCCGTTCGTGACGACGCATTCGCGCATGGAGCGGTAGTCGCCGTCGCCCGCGAGCGTCACCGTCGCGCCCTCGTCCTGCGCGATGAAAAGCCCCGCCGACGAGAACGTGCCGTCCACCGAGAAGGCGACGGAGCCCGCGCCTCGACGGTCAACGAACAGGTCGGTCGAGAAGTCGAGCGCGACAGGCGTTTTGCTGTCGTCGCCCGCGACGGTCCAGTTCGCATCGGTCTTGCTCCACGCGGTCGAGGACGCGTCTTGGCGCCAGACGCGGGCGGACTGCGGCGTGAGTTTGATGAGCGGGTCGCCCCAACTCGTCACCTGCGCCCCCGCGAAACCGGCGAGCGCACTGGGGTTGCCGCCATATTTGTTCTTCGCGTAGGTGAGCGCGTCGCCCGCGTTCATCGCGGGGAGCGTGTTCCAGCTCTCGTCCTTGGCCTGGCCGGTGAGGGCTTGGAAGATTAGATACTCCATGCGGAAGGAATAATGACCATTGCCATTGTTGTCGCTCGTGGCGTAGGTCGCGGAGAGGCCGTTGCGCGTGTTGAAGAAGGAGACGAGCGCACCGCCCTTCGGGGCGAGGACGGCCGCCTCGCCCAAGGAGATCGTGTTCGTGATGCCGCCGCTCCCCTTCACGCAGTAGTCCATCATGCCCGAGTCGCACGGAATCGGGCAGCAGTAGATGGCCTGAAGGCCCTCGGTCGAGAACATGAGCGATGTGACGGACAGGGGGTCCGCGCCGCGCGCCCAGCCGTGCGCGACGATGTTGAGGATGTCGCCGTTCGAGGCGCGCATCTCCTCGGCGGTGTGCTTTTTGTAGGAGGAGCTGTAAAGTTCGGTGCTGTCCACATTCACGCCGCGCAAGTAGGAGAGGAACTCCCAGTTGCGGTCACGCGGCGAGAACTCGGCGTCGACGGCCGTGCGCGAGTGGTTGAGGTCGAACATGTTGAGGCCGCCGTCGAAGAAGCCGCGCTCGTTGACGATGGGGCCCAGGTTCTCGCTGCGGGAGGGGGTGCCCCAGCTGCTCGTCGCGTTGCCGGACGATCCGATGAGGGCGGACCCGAAGCGGCCGGCGAAATCCTCCGCCTCGAAACGCTTCGTCTTCTCGATGATGTTCGTCATGATGTTCTCGGCCGTCAGCACGAGACGCTGGGCGAGGGCGGCCGCCCTGCCGTCGGGGTTGGTCGTCCATATTTCCTCGACAACCTCCTCCATGATCGGCATGCGCGAGACGGTGATTTCAAGCGTCCAGTCGTTTTCAGGCTTGCTGTAGCCGACCGAGCTGAAATAGTCGTAGATGACGCCGTCGCCATACTTGCGCCCCATGTAGATTTGGTCGCCGTTGTAGTCCCAAACTTCTTGGCCGGTCGGCTCGCCGCTGTCGTTGTAGGGGAGCTTCTCCATGCAGCCGTAGTATTCGTCGAGAATCTGCCCGTTCGCCGTCGATCCCATGACGACCTTGCGGCTTTGGATCATCGTCTCGGGGTTGTAAGTCTCTTTGTCGTTCGCCGCGCCGAGAATGACATACTTGATCTTGCCGACCTCGTAGATGTGTTCCAAGTAGTGGTGAATCTTCAAGGCGTCGTCGTGGCCGTCGTATTCCTCGTAGATGTCCGCCGTCGATTTGACGGCGAAGGTGTGCTCTTTTCCCGCCGTCGTCTCGTTTTGGCGGAAGTCGGCGTAGCGTTTCCAGAGTTCGACGAACTTCGGCGGCGAGATGATGATGACGTCGGCCGTGTGGTCGTCGCCCCAGGCGGCGGCGCGGCACGTGTCCGTCGCGGCTTTCAGGGGCATCTTCACGGTCGTGTCGGGAACCTCGAACGTGACGGTGATTTTCAAGGCGGTCGCGCGGTAGAGCGTCTTTGTCGTGCCGTCCCACTTGAAGGGCGAGACGCGGAAGGCGACTTTCCGCGCCTTGCGCACGACGCGGATGCCCTCGGATTCGACGGGGGAGGCGGGGAACACCTCGTCGTAGGCGGGCAGGAGGTCGGGGAAGGCGGCGGTTTCGCCGATGACCGTCGCGGGCAGGACGGGAAAGACGGTCGCGCCCTGGAGGTCGACGGGTTCCCACTGCGCCTCCTGTGTGAACGAGAGGAAGGTTCCGGGGTGCGGCATGTCGACGCTCACGCGGCGGCAGGGGAGGTCGGGCGAGCCGGGCGTCCAGTCGATGGGGTGGGCGTCGTCGCTCACGATGCGGACGAATTCGCCGACGCGCTCGTAGCGGACATCGCGGTCCCACGCGGAAGGAAGCGTCCATTCAACCGTCTTTTCGGCGGCGGCGAGAGGTGAAAACAACAACAGGCCACCGCACGCGGCGACCACCGTTTTCAAGAGTGTCTTTTTCATCTTCTGACTATTTTATCCAAAATCGGCCAAAAAAGCAACGAAAAGTCGCTCGCCGGGGCGGGGCGCAAAGTGTAATATGTAGTGGGTCACCTCGGACAGAGGCTTCCGGCGGGTGGCG